>JAUYSA010000024.1 GCA_030696545.1 Hyphomonadaceae bacterium | reverse complement strand
AAAGCCTGCAGCAGCCGCAGCCCAAAGCGCTCAACCCGCGGCTCCCAGCGCGCAAGCTCAGCCTAGATTCTACGTGGTCAAGTCGGGCGACACTCTCTCGAAGATCGCTAAGCAGACTTATGGGGACGCGAAGCGCTATCACGAAATATTCGAAGCGAACCGACCCATGTTGAGCGATCCGGACAAGATCTATCCTGGTCAGTCATTGCGCCTGCCGAACTAATTTTCCGAATCAAATTCTGGCTTGTCGATGGCGATCAGACACCCGCTCCTGCCGGGCTCGTGGTGGGTGTCCATCGCGCGGTGCTGTCAGTCCAACGGCAACTTGTCTCCACCTGGCGGAGTGAGGGCAGGGGCGTTCTGGTCTCAGGCCATGAGCGACTGCCACTCGCTTGACGAAGCTCAGGGCCGCGGCCTTGTCTCACCGTCTCGTGGCAGATGTCGAGGCCCCGCTCGTGCAGGAGATCCTCCACGTTGCGCAGCGACAGCGGGTATTTCACCTACATCATCACCACGAGACGGATCGCCTCGGGTGAGCTGTCGAAGTAGCGAAACGAGCTGGTCGATTTCGTTATGACCGATGAGGCCTACAGCCCGGTCGGTCCTGCCGCCAATGGTTTGGGCTGACAGAGCCGCTCTGGGCGCTCTACCAGCGCCGGCGCATCTGCGCGCCGATGGATCGCTTCCGCAATCTGGCTTCGCGCTCATGCGGCGAGATCGTCTCCGTGTCCGCCGGCAAATGATCACGAACCTCGGCCAGCGGCACGACCTTGGTCCGGATGGTCGGGTGGGCCGAGCCGAACCAGCGGCAGCGGATCTGGACCTTGCCGTAGCCGTTGTTGTCGAGCCAGTTTACGACGCCTGGGTCTTGATTGCAGACCACGATGCGCAGCTTACCGTCGCGATCGACCGTGCCGAGATCGCTGTTGATCGCGCATTGGCGGAAGGGGAATTCGAGCGTGTTGTAGGCGAAGTCCATCAGCTGGATGCCCCAGTAGGACAAACCTTGCGGCACCTCGCACTCGGCGATCCAGGCCTCATTCGGACCGATCTCGATGAGCCCGTGGGTGTAGGCTTGGCCAGCTATGTTAGGGAACGTCTGCGTCACGTCGTACACATCGTTGGGCGCGCCGGACTTCTCCAGCTGGCTCCGCATGATCGTCATCAGCTCTTCAGTGACGCCCTGGACGTAGGCGGGCACGAGTTGGAGACGATCAAGCAGGCCCGTCGGATTGTCGCGCACCTTGCGGATGCTGTGGTGGAGCGGTTCTATGGCGATCTGCGGGTCGATCTCCGTCGCCCAGTCCTTGGCGACGTAGCGAACGGCGATGAACTGCTCCGCGAAAGTGGGATCGAGTTGCAGCCACAGCCCGTCGTACCCTTTCGGGCGCTCGTCGCTCAGCAGTATCTCGAATTCGCCATTCTCGCCTGGCGCCGTCGGAGGTGCGACCAGCTCGCACTGCGCCGAGATCTCCGACACTCCCATGTTCCCGGCGAAGACCTGGAAGTGGAGGATGCCCACAGTGCCCCGCCGCCCGACGATTCGATAGCGTCCCGCACCATTGATCAGCGCATGGAGGTAGACAGTGTCCGCGTTGGTCGCGAACCGGCGGATGCCGCTGTTCAGGATAGGCGTGAATTCCGGGTGGTCGCGATCGGCGTTGGCGAAGGCCATCAGCCCAGCGATCAGGGCGTAGACCATCGATTCAGTTATCTCCGCCTGCTGCGCCACATCGCGACCGATGTTCTCTCGTGCGTAGACGGCGGCGCCGGCCGTCGCCAGCGCATCGGTGAAGCGACGCCAGCCTTCGGCGACCTCGCTCGAGGACGTATCAGCGGATCGCACGCCAAACGTGTCGGACATCGTTTCCATCCCAGATTTGCAAACCGGACGCAGGGGCGTAGGGCCGCCGATTCATCCGCTCATTATATTTAGCTATTCACTGAAGATAGACAAGTACAGGATCGATGTAGCGGCGCGTAAAGCAATTAAGTATTATATGGAATAGAGCTTATTATCATATAATTTCTACAAAGAAGCAATTGCCGCCTGAGCTTGCTGGGCCAGCTCCGGTCGGCAAATCAGTAGATCTGGCAACCAGCTGTTTTCGTTGTTGTATCGCATCGACGAGCCATCCATGCGCGTTACGTGCAGTCCCGCCGCAAGCGCGACGGCGACGGGCGCGCAGTTGTCCCACTCGTACTGGCCGCCGGAATGCAGGTAGATGTCGGCCTCTCCGCGCACCACCGCCATGGCCTTCGCCCCCGCCGAGCCCATCGGCGTCAACTCGGCGTCCATTGCCTTGGCGACGGCGACTGCTTCGGCCGCAGGTCGGGTGCGGCTGACCAGCATCCGCAGCCTCCTGCTTACAGCTGGCAGGGACGGCGGCTGGTCGCTGCGCATGACCAGGTTTAGCCCGGGCAAGGCCACCGCGCCCGCTACGGCGACCCCGTCGACGGCGAGGCCGACGTGGATCGCCCAGTCGGTCCGGCCCTCGCCATATTCCCGCGTGCCGTCCAGTGGATCGATGATCCAAACCCGCGAGCACTTCAGACGCGCCTTGTCGTCCACGCTTTCTTCAGAGAGCACGGCGTCGTCCGGACGCTGCTCTGCAATGGCCTCCATGAGCAAGGCATTTGCAACGCGGTCCCCCGCCTTGCCGAGCGCCTTGCCGGAGAACAGGTTGCTGGCGCGAACCTCGAGCAGGACGCGGCCAGCCGCCTCTGCAAGCCATGCCGCCAGTTCAGGGTCGCCAAGGGAGCTCATTCGCCTAGCACCTTCGCCACGATGAACTCCGCGGCTTCCTCAGGGGTCATCCGTTCGGTCTCGATGTGGATATCGGGTGTGTGGGGCGGCTCGTAAGGACTGTCGATGCCGGTGAAGTTGCCAAGTTCCCCCGCGCGAGCCTTTCGATAGAGACCCTTGACGTCACGCTGCTCGGCCACCTCCAAGGGCGTGTCGACGAAGATCTCGATGAACTCACCGTCAGGCATCAGGTCGCGCACCATCCGGCGTTCAGCCCGGAACGGCGAAATGAAAGCGGTTAGTGCGAACAAACCAGCCTCCACCATCAACTTGGCCACCTCGCCGACGCGCCGGATGTTCTCGACCCGGTCGGCGTCGGTGAACCCCAGGTCGCGGCTCAAGCCGTGGCGGACGTTGTCGCCGTCAAGCAGAAACGAGTGCTTGCCACGGACGTAGAGGGCCTTTTCTACGAGATTGGCGATCGTCGACTTGCCCGAGCCCGACAGGCCCGTGAACCAAAGCAACTTCGGCGATTGCAACTTCTGCTCGGCGTGGGCGTGCCGATCGATCTCCACCGCCTGCCAGTGGATGTTCTGTGCGCGCCGAAGGGCGAACCGGATTACGCCGGCGCCGACGGTCGCATTCGTGAACTTGTCGATCATGATGAAGCTGCCCAGCGTGCGGTTCTCGACATAGGGCTCGAACACCAAAGGCCGGTCAGTCGAAAAATTGGCGACGCCGATCGCGTTCAGCGCCAGCGTCTTCGCCGCCAACTGCTCCATCGTGTTGACGTTGATCTGATACTTCGGCGGCTGGACGATAGCGCTGACGGTTTGCGCACCTGACTTCAGCCAATAGGGGCGGCCCGGCAGCATCTCCTCATCCGCCATCCAAACGATAGTCGCCTCGAACTGGTCGGCGGACTGGGGCGGGGCATCAGCCGCGGCGATAACCGCGCCGCGAGAGCAATCGAGCTCGTCTGTGAAAGTGAGGGTGACCGATTGCCCGGCCACCGCCTCGTCAAGATCGCCGTCCTGCGTCACGATCCGCGCGACGCTAGAGATCTTGCCTGAGGGGAGGACACGTATTGGATCGCCCGGCCGGACCCCCCCGCTGGCGATCAGGCCAGCGAATCCACGGAAGTCGAGATCGGGACGGTTGACCCACTGCACCGGCATCCGAAAGGGCTGGGCCTGGCGGGACTGCCGATCCACTTCAACGTGCTCCAGGTAATCGATCAGCGTCGGTCCCGTGTACCAGGGCATATTGAGCGAACTGACAGTGATGTTGTCACCCTTGAATCCCGAGATGGGGATGGGTGTAAACGCCGTAACGCCGATGCTTTGTGCGAACCCGCGGTAGTCCGAGACAATTTGGTCGAATATCCCCTCATCGTAGCCGACCAGGTCCATCTTATTCACGGCCAACACGACGTCACGAATACCAACCAAGTGTGCGAGATAGGAATGACGACGCGTCTGCGTAAGCACGCCCTTGCGCGCGTCCACCAGAATTACGGCGAGGTCAGCGGTTGACGCGCCGGTCACCATGTTGCGCGTGTACTGCTCATGGCCGGGCGTGTCGGCGACGATGAACTTGCGTTTCTCAGTCGAGAAGAAGCGGTAGGCGACGTCGATGGTGATGCCCTGCTCGCGCTCGGCGGCCAGACCATCCACAAGTAGCGCAAAGTCGATCTCCTGACCTTGCGTGCCGATGCGCTTGCTGTCGGCTTCCAGCGTGGCCAGCTGATCCTCGAAAATCATCTTACTGTCGTAGAGCAATCGTCCGATCAGCGTCGACTTGCCATCGTCCACTGATCCACAAGTAATAAAGCGAAGTAATGTCTTGTGTTGGTGACGGTCGAGATATGCATTTATATCGTTGGATATCAGCGCGTCAGGTCGATAAGCAGAAGCCGATTCCATCAGAAATATCCCTCTTGCTTCTTCTTTTCCATACCGGCGCCGCCGGCATCCTTGTCAATGGCGCGGCCCTGGCGTTCAGAGGTACTGGTGAGCAAGGTCTCCTGAATCACCTCGCTGATCGTCGTTGCCTGGCTCTCGACTGCTCCCGTTAGGGGATAGCAACCCAAGGTGCGAAAGCGGATTGAACGTTCGACCGCCGCTTCGCCCGCATAAAGGGGGAAGCGATGGTCATCGACCATCAGCAACATCCCGTCCCGCTCAACGGTCGGTCGTTTGGCGGCGAAGTAGAGCGGCACGATCGGCACATCGTGGAGCTGGATGTATTGCCAGATATCCAGTTCCGTCCAGTTCGAGATTGGGAACACTCTGACGCTTTCGCCCTTCGCCTTGTGTGCGTTGTAGAGGTTCCAAAGCTCTGGCCGTTGGTTCTTCGGATCCCATCGGTGTTGGGTCGATCGGAATGAGAATATGCGCTCCTTGGCGCGGCTTCTTTCCTCGTCGCGTCGGGCGCCGCCAAATGCCGCGTCGAAGCCGTACTTGTTCAGCGCTTGCTTCAGCCCCTCCGTCTTCCACAAGTCCGTATGAAGGGCGCCGTGGTCGAACGGGTTGATCCTGCGCGCCTCTGCCTCCGGGTTCCGATAGACGATCAACTCCATTCCACTTTCGCGCGCCATACGGTCGCGCAATTCGTACATCGCCTTGAATTTCCAAGTCGTATCGACGTGCAGCAACGGGAAGGGAGGCGGCGAAGGGTGAAAGGCCTTAAGCGCCAGATCAAGCATGACGGCGGAGTCCTTGCCCACCGAATATAGCATTACAGGCTTCTCGGTCTCCGCCACTACTTCGCGCAGTATGTGGATCGACTCCGCTTCGAGGTGCTCTAGATGCGTGAGGGGCCTCATGGACTTCTCCTTGGAGGGCGGCGAGACCCGGTTTGTCCGAAGACACCTCAGTCCCGCACATGGGGTCGCAATCGCCGGCGCCCCGGATCGACTGCGTGAATGATCAAATGGCCGGAACGGCCGGCCTAGAGCCGGCCGCCCTACCGCCGTCGACGTATCTTCTCTCTTGCGACGGCGGCGCCGGCCGCCGCCAGCCTATCGGTGAATCGAGGCCAGCTTTCCTGCCCTCGCTCGAGGGCCCGTCGTTAGCGGTTCGCACGGCGAGCGTGTCGGACATCGTCCGCGTCCCAGCGTTATGCTTCAATGAAGCGATCGATATACGCGCCGAAATCGCGGCGTATCATTTCTTCCGTTAGCCCAAACTGTTCCAGAGAGTACTTGTGAGCACCGTGCTTGCCCTGCTCGTTTTTCAGTTCGTACTGAAGCATGAGCGCCTCGGATTCCGGTGTGAGCACATGGCCGGCGCGCCGGTAGATCTCACGGAAGACCGGCATCGGATTACTGCGGATCTGTTCGTAGGGCACGTCGTAGATTCGATCATCCAGGTCCAGCCGATCGCGCGCCTCCAGGTAGCGGGCCATCACGTCAACCGCGCGCTTGATGAGCAAGGGCGAGATTTCGGCCGCGGCCACGTCTGGGTTGATCGCCTTGTAAGATTCGACCATCAGCTTCAGCAGGGAAGGCACGCTCGCCCGCGGGTCACGGTGGACGTGTACGAGCGTCGCCTTGGGATAGACGGTCAACACTTCATCGAGCCGTCCATGGTTGGTTTCATGCTTCATGAGCCAGCGCCTTCCCCGGCGGCCGCCTTGTTGCCACTGCAGATACTGGAACAACGACTTGACGTATTTGTAGTTGTCGAGCTCCGAGGGGATGGTGCGGATCTTCGTATACTCGTAATAGGATGGAGACGGTGGGCGCCCCGAAGATAACGTGTTGCAATTGAAGGTCATGCCAAATAAAAATAGGTCGGATTGCACCTCTTCCGATCTATAGAGGTGGCCAGCACGCAACTCGGGGTTCGTGTTGCTCGCGTGGATCAGTTCGTCCTGGAAGTTCGCCGCCGCTATACGTGGGTCCGGCTTTCCAGGTTCCGCGTCCGGAAATGGAGCCGGATTGGTCAGTTGCCACATATAAGTCTTCAGCAGATTGGGATCGACGCCCAGCATGCGATGCGTCTTGGTCGTGCCTGAGCGGGGTTGACCCAGGATGATGATCGGATCGCTCACATCCTCCTCGAGGATCTCCGGATGGAGCGCGACGTCGCGCGCGAAGCGGGCCCGGTTCACCAACTGCCGGATGATCGTATTCCGCACGGTGTTCAGCCCGCCGGCGTCCACTTGAAGATCCTGCGCATAGCATTTCACCATCACGCGCAGCGCATCGATGGAGCGCGGATCCCCGAAATCGGTCAGGCCGCTGATCTCGATGGCTTCCTTCAACAATTGGTCCGCGTCCAGCGCGGCGGCGACGGTGTTTCTGTCTACGAGCACGTTATTGAATCCCTCTCCCCACGGGGCTCTTCTGCATCGCGTTTTGCGAAGCCTAGCGTAGGCCGACGTAGCGGAAGCTTGTGACATGCGCGCGGGGCGCAGATTGTCGCCCGCGCTACAATTTGGTTCGAAAGCGCCTCGCACCGCTTGACCGTTTCCCCAGATTTCTTCAGCGCGATTCTGCCGCCGTATTCGAGACAACCAGTAAATCGCGCGCCCAGGTTGCAAAGCCTAGCCTCGGTGAATTATGACAGCTGCTAGATCGCGCTGCTTTAACCGGCCTAAAGGATATAGCGGCGGTTATACTCGCGGAAGCTGTTATTGATGGCGGACTCTGACAGACCGTACCCTTCCAGCGAGTACTCGTGCGCGCCGTGCTTGCCCTGCTCATTCGTCAATTCATAATCCTTCATGAGCTGCTCGGACTCTGGAGCCAAGGTGTGTTCTGCGTGCTGGTAGATCTCGCGAATGACAGATAACGAGTCTGTACGTATGCGCTGATAAGGAATATCGAGGATGCGACCGTCGAGACCCAGGCGGTCACGGCTTTCCATGTAACGGTCGATGACCATCTTGGCCCGCATCACGTGATAAGCGATTAAATCCTTTGAATTGATTTCTGCGTTCTCCGTACGGATCAATTCGGTCGTCAATTTGATGATCGAGGGCAAGCTGCTGGTCAGCTTGCGGTGGACATGCACGAGGCTCGCGTTCGGAAACGTCTGCAGGAGCTCATCCATGAACGCCATGTTTCCGATGTTCTTGAACAGCCATCGCCGGCCATTCCGACCGCCCTGTTGCCATTGAAGATACTGGATCAGCTTTTTGAAGTAGGCGTAATTCTCCAGATCTGAGGGCGCCCGCCGAGCCATAAGATAATTGTGATACCCGAGCGAAAATGGGCGCGAATTCGTCGGATAGTTGAAGGTCAGAAGGAACAACCACAGGTCTTCTTGAACCTCGTGGGCCCCGTAAAAATGGCCTGCGCGTAGCGCTGGATTGCTGTCATTGGCGGAAAGCAACACTTCCTGACTATAAGCTGCCTCGATCCTGGGGTCCGGTTCTCCCGGCTTCGCATTCGGAAACGGCGCGGGGTTGACGAGCTGCCAGGTGATGGTTTTCAACAAATTTGGATCGACGCCCATCATGCGGTGCGTTTTCGTCGTTCCAGAGCGCGGCATGCCCAGGATGACGATCGGATCTGACACCTCTTCGTCCAAAATTTCCGGATGGCGCTTCAGATCATCCTCAAAGCGCAGACGATTGACCAGATGCCGAATAATCCTCGTTCGGTTCGACGCCAGCCCCATCGCGTCAAGCCTGGAATCAAGGGAACAATATTCCCGCAACTTTTCCAGCGCGCTCACAAACCCCTGATCACCAAAATCGGAAAGGCCGGCTTGTTCCTGCGCCTCCTTCAGCAACCGTTGCGGGTCAAACGCGTCAAAAATGGCCTGGCTGTCGACGAGCACCTTGCTCCTCCCCGTTGGTTTTCGGATACACCGCTTGACTTCACTGTTAGCCCCGATGCTAGATTTAAATTGTCGTGCTGACGACAATTGGGGGTCCGTGAATGAGATCGAAAACCCCGCAGGCTTTGACGACACAGCTGGGAGCACGCGGTTGGTTCGCCGAACTACCTGCCTCGCTTCAACAACTGATTCTGGGCGAAGCCAATCTGCTGAACGTTCCGTCTGGCAAAATTATCTACCGGCAGGGAGATCCACCGAACGGGCTATTTGGCATTTGCTCTGGACGGATCAAGTACACCTACACCCATTTGAGTGGAAAGGAGATCGTCTCCGGATTTGGCTCGGCTGGCGGCTGGTTCGGTGAGGTCTCGATGATTGATGCGCTGCCCCGCCATCATACGACGTCGGCAGTCTCGGAAGCCTCGCTCCTTCAAGTCTCGCCCAGACAATTCGATGCATTGATTGCAGCGCAGCCGGGCTTGATGAAGAATTTTGCATCGCTGCTCTGTGGCAATATGCGTCGGCAGATGTTCTTCAACGGCGAAGTGATGATGCAGCCACCGCGAATTAGGCTGAGGCGCCTTTTAAGTCACCTAGCTCAGGGCGATGTCCGTCAGGGGCGCGAAAAGGATATCGTGCTCGAAATCAATCAAGAGCAAATGGCCAGCATGATCGACTTATCGCGACAGACCGTAAACGAGAGTCTTCGCCTTCTTCAGAAGCAGGGCCTGATAGAAATCCAGTACGGCGCCATCATCATTCTGGATGCGGCTCGACTCGATTCATGAAATCAGGAGAGCGAACCTCTCCGGCCGCCGAAATCAGTCGCCCGATCGATGTCGATTGTCGGTAAGGCGACAATGTCAGGACCTCAACCGCTTTAACCTCCGTCGATCCGGTCGTGTGCGCCTTGACGCATCGATCGATCGCCGGTCGAAAAGGCGTCGCCGAATTATAACGACGAATAACAGGTGGTCACACCTGAAATTCAAAGGGAGGTTTCGTGGATTTAACTCATTCTGATCTCACGCCGGCGGCGCAAGCCTGGCTCGATTTTACCCGCCGATTGGGAGAAGCAGGCCTTCAGATTCACAAGCTTTCCGAAGGTTCACTTGCGACCACTCCCCAGCAATCCGGCGAGGTGAACGAGCACCTGATGCACGTTCTGACGCAGGCGATCCTGATGATCCCGCGCATCGATCCGGACCACCCTGAATGGTTCCCACTATTGAACAGTACCATTCGCGCCTTCAATGGAAATCAGGACACTGTGTATAACGTGAGCCGCATCCGTGGTTCTGGCGTTTATCGGGTCTCCGGTCACCGGGGAACGGCAAGAATATTCTATTTGCAGATCAAGCATGGACAGTTTGGTATCGACGCTACGAGCAAATTCGTGCGTGATATCAATGTTGACGAATTCAAGATCGCTGCCGACGGCGCCTATGAAATCCTGCTTAGTGCTGAAAGGCCGGCCGGATATGATGGCGCGTGGGTGCCAATCGACCGCGAGATCGACAATATTTACCTTAGCGCGCGGCGCGTGGCAGATGATTGGGTCAACGACATTGACCCAACATTGAGCATTCAGCGGATCGACAAAGACATTGAGCAAGCGCATTGGACGCCAGCGGAATACAACGAGCGCCTGAATGCGATCCCCAATTACGTCCAACTCTATGCGCAAAACTTCGTCGGTATCGTCAAGCGGCAGCACGCTTTGATCCCAACGAATGCGATGATCGAAGTGACAAGCATGCTTCCGACCTACGGCGACCAGGCCTATGGGCACGGCATTGTTGAAATTGGCGATGACGAAGCGTGGATTTTGGAAACGGATGTCATCGATCCCACCGCTTATTGGGGAGTCCAGATCATGGACGCCATGGGCAACACGCTTGATTTCATGAACCGCCAATGCGGTCTCAATTCTCATCAGGGCAAGGTCGATTCCGACGGACGCCTCCGCGTCGTAGTCTCTCGCCACGATCCCGGCGTTCTCAATTGGATCGACAAGGCCGATTATGATCGCGTGACTGTTCGTTGCCGGTTCTTCGATTCCGCCTTTCCGAAGATCAAAACCGAGGTTGTGACTCTCAGTTCACTATTGGATCATTTACCAGCCGATACTGCACGCGTGAGCGCCAGTGAGCGTCAGGAGGCCTTGCTCGCGCGCGCGAAGGGCGCCCAGCTCAGGCGACGGTGGTAGCCGGCGCTGTGAAAGCGGTGATCGGAATTCTTTGAAGTCCGCGCTCAGCTTCCATGCGACGGATTTCCGCGGTCGCAGACGGCCCGTCGAGAATCGGCATTGTCTGCGCTGACAGTGCCGAAACGAGGGTCACGTCACTGGTGAACGCCACGAAGAAGCCTGCGGTGACCTCAGTCGCGTCGTTCTCAAAGCTCCACCACGTTTTGTCGTAGAGTTCGACGAAGATCGCCGTGTGCCTCTCAGGGCATCAAGCCGCCGCCGTTGACGTGAAGCGTCTGCCCGTTGATGAAACCCGCCGCAGGAGACGCGAGGAAAAGGATGGGTCCGACTATATCGGCAGTTTCGGCCATTCGCCGCATCGGGATGGTCTTCTTGTAAGCTTCGATATCGAACGGGGAGTCGCCTGGCGTTCCCGGATCGCGTCCGGTCCCACCTGTAAGAAATGCGGTCTGCACGGCTCCCGGTGCGATCGCGTTGGTGCGAATCCGAGGCGCGCATTCAAGTGCCAACGCTTTGGTAAGCGCGATGATGCCCGCCTTCGCGATTGAATAGGGAGCGCTGAAGGGTAGGGGGCGAACACCCATGCCGGATGATATGAGAACGATCGATGCGTCTGTTGCGCGATTCATAATGGGAACCGCGCGCCGCAGGAGGCGCGCTACCGCCTCCAGATTTCCGTCCATGACGCTAGCCCATTCGTCGTCCTCAATCTCCTCGATCCGTGCCCGCTTGTTCATGAAGCCGACCAGGTTGATCAGGGTATCGATACCGCCCAGTTCGGCGTCGACGCGGCTGAGTGTGGACTCGACCTGACCGGCCTGAGTGATGTCGAGCGGCATCGGTTCGATGCCTTCAACCGGCGGGCTACTCTCGATCGATCGTGGAAGGTCCAAAACGGCGACACGGTGATCCAGTGCCTGGCAAGCTTTCGCCAGCGCGTGACCGATCCCGCCACAACCGCCAACAATAACAGTCCGGTTTCCGGCGGGCGGCGTCATTTTCAAGTCGATCATGTCAATCCTCACCTATCCACACAGACTTGGTCTCGAGCTAATTTTCAAGAATGGCCATACTGCCTTCTCGCCTGATGCCGCTCATCTTGTACTACTCCTAACGGTCTGCACAATGTCCAAAAGGAGTGCTGTCAGTCCAACGGCAACTTGTCTCCACTTAGCACAGTGGGGGCAGGGGCGTCGGCCGCTCCGAGTTTCGAATAAGTGTCATCAGCCGCTCTTAACGTCCTGCGTCGTTGTAACGCGATCAATAGGGCCCGCGTTAGCTTCGGGAGAAGGATTACCCCCCACACTCCGCCCAGTGCATAGCTGGAATATTGCCATGATTAACGTGCTGCTCTGTATCGGAATGGAGCACAATATTTGGCTCGTGGGTGTCGCGGCCTTAGTCTGTGTGGCTTCAACATTGGCGACGTTCTATCTATATTCCATGGTACCGCTTCCATCTTCCTGGAAGAAGATAGGCTGGCTGACTATGGCCGGCCTAGTCGCCGGCGCGGGCATTTGGACCACGCACTTCGTTGCGATGTTGGCGTTCAAAACGGGTCTTCCGACGGGCTACGCACTCCTTCCGACCGCAGCATCGCTGGGCGTCGCAGTCTTCGGCACGACCTCGGGGTTCGCTCTTGCTTCATCGCGCATCGGCCCTGGTTCAAGTTTGACGACTGTGGGCGGTGGCCTCGTCGTGGGGCTAGGCATCACTCTTATGCATTACGTCGGAATGCTGGGCTACCGGACGGCTGGCGTCGTGCAATGGAACGCGGCGTATGTCACGGCGTCGGTTGCGGTAGGTGGTCTGCTCGCCTCAGCCGCGTTGCTCGTCGCGCATTCGAAGAGCGGCGTCGCCTCACGCGTCGGCTCCGCTGGACTTCTCACGCTCGCCATCGTCGGCATGCACTTCACCGGCATGACCGCAGTGTCGATCGTGCCGGACTCCAGCGTGGGCGTGCCCGCCACGCTGATGTCGACGGCGGTTATGGTGGCGGCCTCGGTGGCTGCCACCGCTCTGATCCTCATAGTCGCGACCGGTGGGGTCGCCCTTGACGCCGCTCGCCGTAGTGGAAATCTGCGCCGCTTGCGTGAAGCGCTGGACGCCATGCCGGAGGGCCTGGCCTTCTACGATTCGTCCGACCGCTTGATCGCCTGGAATGCTCAGTATGACGACCTCTGCCGGTCGAACGGCGCAGAGTTAGCAGTCGGGCTCGAATTCCCCAGCGTGCTAGAATCCCTCGTTCTCCACGGCGCTTATCCAGCTGCTTCAGGTCGCGAGGCGGATTGGGTGGCGGAACGGCAGGCGGCTCGCTGGGGGGCAGCGCCAAGCGTCGTACTGCAGACGGCGTCGGGTCGCTGGTTGCGGGTCAACGAGCGCCGAACCGCCGATGGTGGAACGGTTTCGGTCAGTGTCGATATTACTGATCTTAAACGAGCCGAAGCCGCGATGGCTGAAGCACGCGACCAGGCAGAGGAATTGGCGCGTCGCGCGGAGGCCGCTGAAGCGATTGCTGGCTTCGGACACTGGCGAGTGGATGCCGGTACCCGCGAACTCACCTGGTCAGCCCAGATCTACCGGATTTACGGCCTCGATGCAGACCAAGCGCTCGACCTTGAGGGGGTCATGGCCATGACCCACCCGGACGACGCGTTGTTGGCGAGCGTGCGCCTTGAGGAGCAGCTCGCCCGCGGTGGCGCCGACGAAAATTCCTTGACCCGTATCGTACGCGCCGATGGGGAGGTGAGGTACCTTCTCTGCAATTCGGACATCGAGCGTGGCCCCAACGGAGAAGTCCTCGCGGTGATCGGCACTGCGCTCGACGTCACGGCTCAAAAAATGGCCGAGATCGCCATCAGGACGAGCGAAGAACGTTTCCGTAGTCTTGCCGTCAACGCCCCCGACATGATCACCGAGTTCCAGCTCGACGGGATCATGACTTATGTCTCGCCGGCGAGCCTCGCCATTACCGGCTACACGCCTGACGAGCTGTTAGGTCAACACTTTACGACGCTGATGGAGCCAGAGGATGGCGAGAAGGTTTTGGCCATGTGCCAAACCGTCTTCCGCTCGAAGGGCAAAATCGCGGCTTGGCCGGTCGAATTTCGTGCGCGGCACAAGGCGGGCCATGAGCTTTGGCTTGAATGCAAGCCGACGCTGACCACAGATCCGATCACCGGCAAATTCAACTGCCTCAACGATGTCGTGCGCGACATTACGCCCAGAAAGGCCCTCGAGGCGCGCCTTCGACTTGCGCAGGTCGAGGCGGAGGAAGCGGCCTCCGTGAAGGCGGACTTCCTAGCCAACATGAGCCACGAGCTGCGGACGCCGCTAACAAGCATTATTGGATTCATAGGTTTAGCCGCCGAGCAGGCTGATCTCGCTGATCTGACGCGCAACTACATCGACCGCGTCGGCAACGCTAGTCGCGCCCTACTCTGCACGGTGAACGACATCCTAGATTTCTCGAAGCTGGAGGCCGGCCAGGTGGCTATCCACCCCGAGGCGGTGTCTGTCAGCAAACTCTGCCGGGACACGCTTGATCTATTCACGCCGCAGGCCGGCGCCAAGGATCTCGGCTTGTCTCTCGATGGCGGGGCGAGCGGCGATGATCTGGTCCTTTTGATAGACCCAGATCGCCTGCGCCAAATCCTGCTTAATTTGGTGAGCAACGCGGTCAAGTTCACCACTGTCGGCGGCGTCGCTCTGCGCACGCGTTATGACGACGACACAGGAAACCTGCGCGTCGAGGTGGCCGACACGGGTGAGGGGATTTCTCAGGACAAGCAGGAGCGGCTGTTTAAGCGATTTTCGCAGATCGACGGATCGTTGACGCGGACTCAAAGTGGCACCGGACTGGGGTTGGCGATTTGCAAGGGCCTGGTTGAGGCCATGGGGGGTCATATCGGCATCGAGAGCCGAGCCGGAGAGGGCAGCTGCTTCTGGTTCGAGATACCCTCGCAACGCGCTGTCTTGGCGCAGACGCCTAGGGTTTACGAGGCGTCGGATCAGATCAGTTTCACCGGCGTCCGCGTGCTTGTTGTCGATGATCACGCCGCCAATCGAGAACTCGCCAGATTGTTCTTAACCGGTGTTGGCGCGGAGATCACAGAGGCGGCGGACGGCGAGGCCGCGGCTCAGATGGCGTCAGAAGCGCCCTATGACGTTATTCTCATGGACGTCCAGATGCCCGGCCTCGATGGGCCCGGCGCCCTTCGGAAAATACGAGCTGCACCAGGGCCGAATGACATGACGCCCATTCTCGCATTTACCGCTGACGCGGACCCCGCCGCGCGGTCGAAACTCATCAGTTTAGGTTTCGAGGATGTCGTCGGGAAGCCGGTCGAGCCGCAAGCCTTGATCGCCGCCGTGGGGCGCGCCACGGCGTTTGCTGAGCAAATCCGGAAGAATAGCGATGCCGCCTAAATACCGGATCCTGGTTGCTGAAGACGATCGCGACATCCGCGAGCTTATTCGTACGCGATTAATCACTGCGGGCTTCGAAGTGCACACCGCCCGGAACGGATCCGAAGCTCTCTCCAGTGTGTCGGCGGTTCGCCCAGATGTTCTCGTGTTGGATATCAACATGCCCGAGGTGGATGGGTTCGCTGTCCTTGAGGCGCTGGGCGCCCGCGGCCAGCTGCTGCCTGTCCTAGTGCTGACCGCAAGGCATGCTGTTGACGATGTGAAGCGCGCCATCAAACTGGGCGCAAAGGACTACCTGACAAAGCCATTTTCAGAGGCTCAGCTTCAAGCTCGGGTGGGAAGGCTTCTGAGATTGGTCGAGATCGGCCAACCGCCTACCTTTCTTGCGGATTAGCCTGCGTCGACAGTTCGCGAGAAAGGCGAACGGAAGGCCCGGAGCTGGCGCTTGTTGGGTGCGGGGAGTGCGGCGGTCTGGTGAAATCCGACCTGTGGCCCGCATTTGAAGTTTGGTGAAGATCGGAGAAGACGGGAAATTGGCTTGCGGCAGGGGAACAAGCCAACCCTTTCCGCACTGTAGATATCTGGCCCTGCGAGCAACGGCATGGGTCATTGTCCGGGGGGAATGACATGCGGGGCGGGGCGCTGTCGGCGCTGTTCCTTCTGTCGGCGGCCGCCGCACGGGCGGAGACGTCTTCCGACCTTGCACGCATGTCGCTAGAGGAACTGTCGAACGTCGAGGTCACCTCCGTCTCGAAGCGTCCTGAGCGCATCTCTGAAGCTGCGGCTTCAGTCTTCGTGCTGACCAACGATGATATTCGCAGAAGCGGCGTGCAGAGTGTAGCGGAGGCGTTGCGGCTCGTTCCTAACCTCGGGGTGCAGCGGGTCGACGCCCTCGACTACGGCATCTCCGCCCGCGGTCTCAACGGCTTCGATAGCGCCAACAAGCTGCTGGTCCTGATCGACGGCCGCAGCGTCTACTCCCCCTTCTTTTCCGGTGTGGAATGGAGCCAGCTCCACCCAGACCTGCCGGATGTAGACCGGATCGAGGTCGTGAGCGGCCCCGGCGGCACGCTATGGGGAGCGAACGCGGTGAACGGCGTGGTCAATATTGTCACCCGCCCTGCCGACCAAACTCAGGGGTTGGCGGGCCTCGCCGCCGGGGGCGCGGGCTATCAGTCCTACACCGCCCGCTACGGCGGCCGCCTCGGGGCGGATGGAGCGTTCCGAATCTACGGCCGCGCCTATGATCGTGCGGACAGCATTCGCGACGGCGGCGACGCTGCGGATGGATGGAAGGGCGGCCAACTGGGCTTCCGGACCGATTTCGACCGGGGCCCGACGCACATTACGCTGCAGGGCGATGCTTACCACGACAGGGTGCCATCTCAGATTCCTGCCAGCCCAAACGGCAAACTTGTCGGCCAGAATCTCCTCGTCCGGTGGAGCCAGGCGTGGAGTGATGACGCAGACTTCGAGGTGCAAGCCTACTACGACCGCTATGAGCGGATCGCCCGCGGGATTCTCGATGGGGTCAGGACCTACGATATCCAGGCGCAGCAGCGGCTGACGATCGGCCAACACCAGCTCGTTTTCGGCGCCGGCCATCGGGTCTGGAAGGACCGCTTCGCGAACTTCGTCAACGGCTTCGTCTTGGACCCGCCGACGCGGCGGTCGGAATTGTCCAACGCATTCGTGCAAGATCAGGTCGCCCTTGGGGCTGTAACACTAACAGTGGGCGTAAAGGCGGAACGCAGCACCTTAGGTGGGACGGAGTGGATGCCGAACGTGCGGCTCGCTTGGCGTCAGTCGCCGAACACACTGCTCTGGGGCGCCGCCTCAAGCGCCGTCCGCAACCCCTCGCGGCTAGATCGTGACCTAGTCTTTCCACCCCTCCTCGTGCGTTCGCAGTTCGAGGCGGAGCGGCTGATCGCCTACGAGTTGGGGTACCGCGGGCGGCCGCATCCGCGTCTCTCGCTCTCGGCGACCATCTTCTATCACGACTATGAGCAGCTGCGATCCACCGAGCCGACGCCGGTCACCATTCTGCCGGTTCGCATCGCAAACGGACTTGAGGGAGAATCATGGGGGCTGGAGATCTGGGGCGATTTCCAAGCCACGGAGCGGTGGCGGCTCAGCGCCGGGATCTCCGGTTTAGGTAAGGACTTTCGTACATCCGACAACGCAGTCGACCTGTCGCGGCTCGCCGCGGTCGGCCACGATCCGAATTTCCAGATGATTGCTCGCTCACAACACCAGCTGAGCGACCGCCTCGATCTCGACCTGCGGGTCCGATATGTGGGAGAAGTACCGGCCGAACTAACGTCGGGATACCGCAAGGCGCCGGCCTACGCTGAGGCCGATGCGCGGCTCAGCTGGCGAGTGTCAGACCGGGTCGAACTCTCCCTGGCGGGCTTCAATCTCCTAGACGCCTCTCACCCCGAGGCGACGGAGCCGCGACGCAATGAGATGCGCCGCAACTATCAAGTCGCGGTGCGGTACGGCTTCTGAGAATGCGTCGTCGCGATTTCATCGGCGCGGCGGTTCTCACGCTCTGGATAGGCGCCGGGCATGTAAGCGCCCAGGATCGCACGCCTGAGTACCAGGTGAAGGCGGCGTTCCTTTCCAAGTTCGGATCCTTCGTCGAGTGGCCCGCCAGTGCGTTTCCAGACGCGCGTTCGCCCGTGCAACTCTGTGTCGTCGGTCGCGATCCGTTCGGAGACACCTTGGACCGTTTGGCGCAGGGGCAGACAGTCAACATGCGCAGCCTTCGGGTTCGCCGGATCAGCGTCATTGCGCCGAATTCCGGCTGTCATATCGCGTTTCTCGGCGGTTCCGCGGCGCAGTCCCCGAGCGACGCGGTTCGCGCCGCGTCCGGGGCGCCGGTGCTCACCGTCGCCGACGGACCCATCGGAGAGCCCGTTGGGATCCAGTTCGTGATCCAGGCGAACCGGGTCCGTTTCCAGATCGACCAGCGCGCTAGCGCCGGCGCCGGCCTCGGAATCAGCTCCAAGTTGCTCAATCTCGCCGTGGCTGTGATCCGATGACGGGTGTGCAAAAACGCAGCATCCGGGCGCTCGTATCCGCGGTGGGCGCGCTGGCGCTGGTCGTCGCCGGTCTCATTGTGGGCCTCGTCAACGAGCGTGCCTTTCGCGTCCGTCAGGCGCAGTCGCTTACGGCGCAGGCCGAGGTGCTGGCGGCCACGGTCGAGCCAGCGCTCGTATTCCAAGATCCCGCCGCCGCGCGAGACCTGGTTCGCGCGTTGCGGCCGGACGCCCGCGTCGAGGCTGCGGGCATCTACGATGATCGCGGCGCACGCGTGGCGGAGTTCGGGCGGAGCGGCCGACGCCCGCCTGGGACGGTCGCCGAGGCGCGGCCGGCGCCCGGCGTCGCCGTCGCGGTCACGGCGCCCGTCCTGCATGAGCGAGTTCCGATCGGAACGGTTTACCTACGCGCGGCGCCCGAACCGCTGGGTGATCTCGTCCAACGTCACGCCGGCACCGCGTTGCTGTTGCTCATGGCCGTGCTCGTTCTCGCCGGGGCGCACGCGGCTCAGGCGGCGCAAGCCCGAGCCGGCGCGGAGTCGCAGGCCCGCGCCCTTGAGCTGGCCAACATGAACGAGCGTCTCCAGCAGCAGATTCGCCGCCGGGAGACTGCGGAGGAAGCGCTGCTCCAGGCTCAGAAAATGGAGACTTTGGGACAGCTCACAGGGGGGATCGCGCACGACTTCAACAATCTGCTTCAGACCGTCCAGGGCGCGTTTGACGTGATCTCCAGTCGTCCTTCCGACACGGGACGCGTCGAGAAGTGGGCCCGGATGGGCGCTGAGGCGACGCAGCGCGGCTCTCGTCTGACATCACAATTGCTGGCGTTCTCGCGCTCGCAGAAGCTGGAACTGCGGCCGGTCGACGTGCGTGAGGTCGTGGACCGTCTACGCGAATTGCTGCCCACGGTGCTTGGCTCGGCCGTGGATGTGGCCTTCGATGTCCACGACACAGAGGCGTGGGTGATTGGCGATGCGACGCAGCTTGAGCTCGCTTTGCTGAACCTCTGTATCAACGCCCGCGACGCCATGCCGGACGGAGGCGAGGTGCGCGTCAGCACCCGCGCTGAAGTCGTGACGGAGGATCCTGACCTGCAGCCCGGGACCTACCTGGTGCTGTCCGTGGCCGATACCGGCGTCGGGATGCCGGCTGACATACGATCGCGCGCATTCGATCCCTTCTTCACCACCAAGGGCGTCGGGAAGGGTACGGGTCTTGGTCTCGCGCAGGTCTATGGCATAGCCAAACAAGCCGGCGGACTTGCACGCCTCCACAGCGAGACGGGAACGGGCACTACAGTCTTCGTTTACCTTCCGGTGGCCAAGGACAATGCGGTTGTGCCCTCCGGCAAGATTGCATCGCAAGCCGGGAATGCGGGCGCGCGCATCCTGGTTGTTGATGATGACGCGGGCGTGCTGAGCTACGTGAGTGATGCGCTCACGACGCTGGGATACGTCTGTTTCGCCGCTGACAATGGGCCTGCCGGCCTCGAGATCTTGGAGCAGGAACCGATCGACCTAGTGCTTGCGGACTACGCTATGCCTGGTATGTCGGGCGCGGCGTTCGCCCGACTAGTGCTGGCCCAGCGACCAGAGCTTCCGATCCTGTTTGCAAGCGGCTACGCGGACTCCGCGGCGTTAGAGCAGGCGCTCGGCCGACCAGCGCAGCTACTGCGAAAGCCGTTTGATCGAGCGACGCTTGGCGCCCGGGTCGCCTTGGCGTTATCGAACTCCGCCGACACCCAAAGTTGAGTGAAAAGGGCCAGGTCGCGAGCATTGGATCGGGGGCGGCTCGATCGGGCGCGCCGTCCACACACGGCGGCACTCCCGACTTAGACCCAGTTCCCAAGGCGCCGACATCCCCCAAATTACTGCTCAACATAGGAGCATGCCAGCGTCAGACGTCAGGGCTTACTTGGGGCCTGCGCCATTGCTGGAGGAGAGGGCCGCGATGGCGTCGGCCAATTCAGCCTGGCGGAACGGTTTTGTGAGCCGCGCGATTTCCGGCGGGATGCCGGCCTCCGCATAGCCGGAGATGATCAGGGCGGGCAGCGCAGGACGAAGGCGGCGCGCGGCCTCCACGAGCTCGGCGCCAAACATGCCCGGCATTAGGTGGTCGGTGATGAGGAGATCGACCTCGATCTCCTCATCGAGCTTGTGAAGGGCGCTCTCGGCATTGTCGGCTTGCACAACCCGATATCCGAGCTCGGCGAGCATCTCAGCGGTGCTCGCGCGGACCAGGTGCTCATCGTCAACCAATAGGACGGTTCCCGATTGCGGGCCAAGCTCAGCATGGGAGCGCGAGGCCGGCGCGGTCGGATCGACGTCCGCCAGCGGCAGCCATATCTTGACCGTGGCCCCTTCTCCGGGCGCGCTTTCCAGAACGAGGGCTCCGCCCAACTGGGCGGCGAGGCCGTGGACCATGGACAGGCCGAGGCCCGTTCCGCGCCCGACCCCCTTTGTCGAGAAGAATGGCTCCGTCGCCTTGAGCCGCGTGGCCTCGTCCATCCCGACGCCTGTGTCGTGGACGCAGAGGCGGAGGTAACGGCCGGGCTTGAGATCCAGTCCCTGGTCATGAGTGAGGGTCTCAAGCATCACATGGATCGTGAGGACGCCTCCGTCTGGCATCGCGTCGCGACCGTTCACCGCAAGGTTCAGCAGCGCCATCTCCAGCTGATTGGCGTCCGCCACCGCCGCCGGCAAGTCAGCTTCCAGATCGAATGCGATCCGGATTCGCGGCCCCACCGTGCTCGCGAGCAGGCTTTCCATGCCGATGACGAGCGCGACGAGGTCGATCGGCTGGGGCTGGAGGGGTTGTCGGCGGGCAAATCCCAGCAGCCGTTGCACAAGCGTCTTGGCGCGCTCCGCGGACTGCAGCGCGCCGTCGATGATGCGTTGGGACCGGGCGTCGCCGACGCCCTTGCGCTGGAGCATGTCGAGGCCGCCGATGATCGGCATCAGTAGATTATTGAAGTCATGTGCGACGCCGCCCGTGAGCTGCCCCATGGCGTCCATCTTCTGGCTGTGCCGCAGCATCTCGTCGCGGCGCAGCTCCGCGGTGATGTCGCGCCCGACAGTGTAGAAGGTCCCACCTGACCCGGCCTCCGGCACCGCCGACCAAGCGAAGGCGACAGGCTCCCCGTCGGCTCTTACCAGCCGAACGTGGAACTGGTGCACGGGCTCGCCCTGGGCAAGCGCCGCGACGACCTCCGCCGTCGTTGTTAGGTCGTCAGGATGGATGATCTCGGAGAACGGTCGCGCGAGAAGGTCGGCTTCGGATCGACCCAGCACGCGCGACCAGGCCGGATTGATCGCCTTTAGATAGCCCTCGATGCTGGCCACCCCCAACAGGTCCGGCGACAGCTCGAACAGGCGCTGTCGTTCCGCCATGTACTGGCGCTGCGTGAGAACTTGGTCGGTCGTCTCGAGGCAAGAACAGAACATTCCCTTGATGCGCTCGTCGTCGCCGCGGATCGGCGAGTAGGAGAAGGTCCACCAGGTGTCTTCTAAGAACCCCCGGCGGTTCATCGTCAGCGGGAGGTTTTCTGACCATGTGGCTTCACCCCCGAGCGCGCGGTCGATAAGCGGGAAGATGTT
Source organism: Hyphomonadaceae bacterium (assembly GCA_030696545.1). Classification (GTDB taxonomy): domain Bacteria; phylum Pseudomonadota; class Alphaproteobacteria; order Caulobacterales; family Hyphomonadaceae; genus UBA7672. The sequence continues at coordinate 12,010 of JAUYSA010000024.1, read as the reverse complement.
CTCCCAAATGTCCGACCACACCTGGCGAAACGCCTGCCCGAGAGCGCCGGGATGCTTGTCGCCGAGGATTGCGGCATACGCGTCGTTGTAGAGAAACGTAAGGTCCTCGCCCCACGCGATAAACATGGGCTGGCGGGAACTTAGAATGATATCGGTGGCCGTCTTTAGTGATCGCGGCCACGCGCCCGCCGGCCCGATGGGGGTTGAAGCCCAATCGAGCCTCTGGAAGCGCTCGCGCATTGCTGGCTGCTGGACACGGTCCAGTGCGCGTTGCTGTTCCGCCGTCATGTGACCCCCCTGGCGGTCACGCGAAAGAATCCCGCCGCAAGCCTGAATTCCCAACGCGCCGCGTCGTTCCGCCGTCGAGGTGGCTGCCGGCCGCACGCGGCCAACTATCGTGACGCGAGCTTCGCTCCGAAGCTGTATCCGCGAATAGCCCCGCCACACCTACGAGCAGATCGTCTGCCCCCAACGGGTGGAAATCGGACGTTGAGCCATTGCCGGATGCTGCCCCGAAAATGTAATCCGATTTGGTCGTCCCGAATCTCGGCGCGGATGGCTCTAGATTGCCTCGCCTCGTGCTAGATACTGCCGCGCGTCGAGTGCAGCTTGTTTAGCCTCTTGAAGCGAGGCGTATCGTCCCCAGAGATTTCGCGAAAACAGCCCATCAGGTTGAACGACGAAATCGACCCATCCAGGCCTGTCCAATTCGCATGGCTCAATGACGGCGCGCGCCTGTTCGCTACGACTCTTGCTGGGGTTGCCGTCTCTCGGCGTCGCTTCATCGCTAGGGGGCTGGCCCAGGGCTTTACCAGCGGCATCTGACAGCCTTCGGGCGGTCTCTGTCGCAGAGTCAGGGGTGAGCGAAATCGCGACGCTCCCGGGACCGTCAACGACAACCCCACCGTCTACCGGAGTGACCCTGCTCGGCGACGGTCAGGGGCCGGTCGCTGGATCGGGCCTGCGTGGTCACCAGCCGAGCGCCTCGCCATAGCTCCAAAGTCGAGCTTTTCCTTTATCGGTCGGCCGACGGACGACCGCGAACCCTACTTCCCCGCCAGAGCCGCCTTCACCACGGTTGCATTGTAGGACTTGTATGCATCCCGAACGAGGCCCTCCCAAGCGGTGAGGTTGACCAAGACCGCATCCCCGCGGGCGGCGTTGTCGCCGAAGGCGGATGTCGGGGCGACCGTTGCGGCGCCGGCGACGTCGGCGGCGAAGGGTGCCGCGGACCCATAGTCGCCTTCTGGACGGACATAGAACGGGAAGACGTTTTTCCCACCGTTGTAGACCTTGCCGAAGAAGATGCCCGAGGCGACCCCGCGGATGGCGAACGACGCGCCGCCGCTGGTGGTCGCGGTGGTGCGGCGTGTGTTCGACTGGACGCCGGCCTGCATGCTGGCGAAATCGACTACCAGGGTGGGAATCACCACCATGGCGCCATCGGCATGACCCTTCGCCGAGTTTTCAGCGGCCTTCGTCGCAGCCGCCACGCCGGGACCGCCACCGAGCACCGACTTGAAGGCGGCTAGCATGGGCGCGGATGTGGCCCCGACGGTGACGTAGCTCTGCCGCAAGCTCTTATTGACCGTAATGCCACCGGTCGCCTTGACGATGTCGAGGTTGCCGGGCTGCAGAGGGACGGCGTTGGCTGTGACCACGGCCTGCGCAGCTTGGTCGCTGGCCACGGGAATTCCGGCGGCGGTGAATTGGGCGCGCAGGTCGGCATGGGCTTCGTCCGCCATCCTGCGCATCGCCGCTTCGTCGACGCCGAACAGGACCTTGTTGAGACGAGACGCCGCGCCGCCGCCCACCGCGGTGGCCTGGTTCGCGGTGATGACCGTGAAGTTGTAGCTGGGCAGCACGACAGAGCTGAAACCTTTGAAGTAGCCCTTGTTATGATTGGCCATCTTGACCGGGAACGTCTGGGCCTGGGCGGTCGGCGCCGCGGCGACGAGAACGACGGCGAGCGACAACGCCGCTGTAAGCTTAAGCATTTGATTTCCCCTCTGCTGAGCACTGATATCGTTCCTCCGCAGCGGTGTCCTCACTCAAACGGGGCGCGCTCGTGGAGCAGCAGGCAGGAAGGGAGCAGCTTTCGTAGCGTGCCCGCCGCGCGCTTCTGCAATGATCCCTGCTTAATCAGGTCGATGGCTAGTGAGGGCAGGGGCGTTCTGGCCTCAGGCCATGAGCGACTGCAACTCAGCCAGGGCCTGAGCGGTTGGCCTTGTAAGTCTCTCGGCTTGTTAGATGGCGTTCCTGATTGAAGTGGTTGTGGACGGTCCCGTGAACCGAGGCGAATTTCTAGAGTGTCTTCATCCTCCGAAATCGCTCCATGGCCCGCTCACGTCGTCGGAACGGCTGGTGTGAATTCTCCGCCCGGTTGTCTAGCCAGCGGCCACCCAGCCGCATCTCAACCGCCGTCCCAGGGTCCGCACGCTGGACACGACGCCCTGTGCGTCTGGAACGCGGCGGCCCGCGGTTGAATTCGTCACCGCTGACGGCTTCTGAACCCCTAGGGGTTAACCTGACGAGCTGGCTCCCACACCTGTGGCCGTTCTTTGGTGGGGATTATTAAAGCGAGCGGTCGGATGAAGTTGTCGCGTCTTCTTTTACTCACGTCACTCGCCTTCTGCGGCCGCGCGGCTGGATTCTAGCCAGAATCAGCGTCGATCTTTTTGATGTCTCCAGAATAGTACATGTCTAAAGCGTCGCGAAGTGCGCGATCCCACTGTAATTATTAGGAATAATAGCGGCAGAAGCGTGGCGCGCGTCCCCAGTGTTGACGAAACATTTTATGTATGAACTAAATGCTGTGCTTGAGCTTTGATGAAGGGGAGCAGATCGCATGAAAATGAGCAGACGAACGCTGTTGGCGACGACTGGCGCCGCCATATCGTGCGAAACATTGGCTGCGCGCGCGGCAAGCGCCAAGCCGCAGCGCAAAACGGTCACGCCGTCGCGTCTGGCGCGCCCTTCGGCTGTCGACGTCAAGCCGTTCATGCCGCGGGGGCAGTATCGGGTTAATGTGGCCGAAGCTGGTTATGTCGAAGAGGAATGGTTCGCGAGCGGTACGGACGACACCGGACAGGACTATGTCACCCTGATTTCTGTCATGCGGCCCAAAGACGCGGCCCGTTTCAGCGGTGTCGTTCTGGTCGAACCATTTCACGGCGCCGGTATCGCGCCGATCTGTTTGTACACCTCACCCTATATCACCCGTTCCGGACATGGCTGGGCGTGCGTCGTGTCGCAAAAGACGGCGCTCGAAGCGCACGTGCAGAAATCCAATCCCGAGCATTATGCCTCGTTGAACATTCAGCCTGCGACCGCGTCCAGCGGCCCCGTCCCGGGAGCTGCGCCGCCTGCATCCAACGGGCCGATCGCCGCACGCGTAGCTGCCTCCGAACGTGCCAATCAGGCATCGAACGCCATTCTCGCCCAGACCGGTGCGGCGCTCCGGACATCGGGACCATTCGAAGGCTGGAACGTTCGCAAGGTGATCCTGATGGGCCATTCGGGCACCGGTTACGTGTGCACCAATTATATCGCCAACGCCCATGGCACGCATCGCCTGGCCGGTGGTGCTCCGGTGTTCGACGGTCTGTTCCCGTCCGGTTATCCCGGGGAAGCATTCGGCCCGCGCGACGTGCCGCTGCTTCAGGTCATGTGCGACGGCGACGCGCCGGATGCAACGACGGCCATGGCGGGCGGTTTCGGCGTCGCGGGACGCCGCTATCGCCGGAGGGATAGCGATGCTCCTGATGATCGCTATCGTCTTTACGAGATCGCGGGCATGCCGCACATGGGCACGCGGTACCCGCCTTACACTGATCCGCGACATTGGCAGTCAATGGAGACGGCGGGGCGCGTTCCACTCGATTCGACCATGAACAGCCTGCCGCATCACGAAATGTTCGAGATGGCGCTCGCCCATTTGGTGGATTGGGTAAATGTCAGTCGCGTGCCGCCGCGTGCGCCGCGGATGCAGCTCGATCAGGCCGGCCGCTACTTCGCCAAGGATGCGCACGGCAATACCGTGGGTGGAATTCGCTGCGTACAAATGGATGTTCCGCGCGCGACCTATTATGCGTGTCCGCGAAAGGAGGACGGCTCGGCAGGGGTGGGTACGGTCGGTACCGAAGTCCAATTCGAGGTCGCGAAAATGCGCAGGCTCTACGGAACGCCCGCCAATTATCAGCGGCAGTTCAACGAGCGGCTCGACAGGCTTATCAGCCAAGGCTGGTTCTTGAAGGAAAACGCCGAAGCCATGCGCGCCGAGGCAAAGGCTCAGCAGTTCTGAGTGGCACCGATTGCTGGGGAGAGGCGCGTGGGTGCTGTCAGTCCAACGGCGATTCATCTCCGAATTGGCGCAGTAAGGGCAGGGGAGACCTGGCTCTAACCCATGACGGCGCGCCACTCAGCCAAGGCGCCTGAGCGTCGTTCGCGGTAGAGGTCTCGGCTGATGAGGTGGCGCTCTTGGCTGAAATGGTTGTGGACCGTGCCGTGGACGGCAGCAAATTTCTGGAGGGTCTTCATCCTGCGGAACCGCTCTATCGCCCGTTCTCGTCGCCGAAATGGCTGGTGTGAATTCTCAGCTCGGTTGTTGAGCCAGCGGCCCACCTCCTGACGATCGATGGCGCCAACCTCCTTGAAGGCCGCGCCGTAGGAGCGCAGGCCGTCGGTGACGATGGCGCGCGCACGACCGTGGCGCTTCATGGCTTTCTTGATGAATTTCAGGGCCGCGGCCTTGTACCGCGTCCTGGTGACGAAGGATCCCGGACCATTCGACAAGTCGGCGCGAAGGGTTTGGCCATGGTCGCGCGCCCGTTCGGTCTAGATGCCGGGCTGAGGTACCTAATGGGTAGGTGTTTCCACGAGGCGCCGGCGCGCCAAGTGCGCAACAACCTGAAAATTGCTCACTGCAAGATTCTCGATAGCGACGCGCACGCCAGCCAACTCCTGGTAGGCTACCGCTGTAAACCGCAGTTCGTTGCCCTGACGTGATATCCAGCCGGCCTCGATCAGTTCGCCAACCTTTCGACGAACGGTCTCTTTGGGCGTTCCCGTCGACTCCGCCACCGATCGCACATTGGTCCCCAGCGTCGGGAAAACGGGAATCTCGCCGCTGAGCAACTGCGCCTGACTGTAGGTGGCGAAGCGCTCGTGCTCCGTGGTGCGGATCGCGATCACGAGCATGATGAGGAATTTGTCGACATCCCCGCCGCAAGCCTCTCGTGAAATGCTGAGGAGGTGCAGCAGCGGCCGCAGCAGGCTGCGAGCGATCACCGGATAGTTATCGGCGACCAAATGAAGAAGCTCCCCGCGCCCAATGTTCAGGTCGTGCGTTCGAACCGGCACCTTGTCACTCCTTCCCCCGCGCGCACACTCGCACACCCGTAGGCCTGACGCAGTCTCTGAAGAGCGCCGTTCGGTATCGAGCGCTGCAGACGCACGCCGTCACTCCACGGCGCGTCGCTCCATCCAGCGGTCCCAATTGGCTCGTGGGTCAGGATCACTACCATGGCCTTGAATTCGCAGTCCCGACCTCGGCGTTCGCATCCAGGGGCGCGCGTACTACGAGCCCAAATTGGGGTTACGGAGAGTAGAAGTCTGCGCAGTTGGGCGTGAAAACCCACCCAGGGGCGGCCAACGGGCCGCAGTTTGGGTGAGGTGGATGACCAACGAGCGAGAGCGACAAACGGATCTGCCGTCAACCGCAGCGAGGTTGAGCCGGATCATGGCGGCCGGCGTGGCGTCAACCCTGATCAACCTCTGCCGGCATGGACCAGCAAGCGTTGGTACGCGCCGCGCGCTGGCTGGCGACGACCCTTTGATCAAGCCGGAATTCCCCCTGTCCGACGCGACCCCTCGCGAGCCAGTCCAGCCGCCCAGCGCCGAGACCTTCAGCATGGACAGCGTAATCGAGCTCGACCGGAAGGGCCTCGTTGCCCGCGTGACATTTGCCGGCCTTTTCGGCTTGGCGTCGTTGCTGGTCATCCCCTGGGCGTTCGCAGCCGCATGGATGGCCGCAATCGTGACCTGGGAGTGGATCAGCAGCGCCTTCATCAATCCGTGGACAGTTAGGTTGCCTACACGCGTCGGCGTGGCCGCCTTTGCCTCGCGCAATGTCATCGGTGGCAGCGTTTACGGCCTCGTCGCCCTCGGCGGCCTCGCCATCGGCACGCCGCTTGGGGTGGTCATGGGAACCGTCTGGCTGAGCGGGGCCTTCATGAACAACTTCGTCTATCACGGCGAGAACCGGGCCATCCTCGTCGCTTCGCTCACCCCCTCAATGGGGATCGCGATCCTCGGACCGCAGATAGGTCATGGGGTGACTTTAGGCTCGATGGCCATCTCTGGCCTCATCCTCAGTATGTTTCTGGCGGCGCGCGCCTTCTCGATGGACCATCAAGTGCTGCTGAAGCGCTTGGGCGAACGGCAGGCGGCGCTAGCGGAGGTCGAGCGCAAGCTCTCACTGGCGATCGACGCCGCTGGCGACGGCACCTTCGAGATTGATCTTATCGGCGGCCAGAGCCGGGTAACAGCCGGCTGGGCCCGGATGATGGGCTACGAGCCCGACGAGGTGACCGACGATCTTTTCAGCTACATCCACCCCGAGGACGCCCCGGCTGTACAGCAGGCGTTCGAGGCGCATTTCGCGGGCGAAAGCCCGCAGGCCGCTACGGAGCAGCGGATGCTGTGCAAGGACGGGGCCTACAAGTGGGTTCTGGCCCGCGGTTCGCTGGTGGAGCGCACTGCAGACGGCCGGCCCGCGCGCGTGATCGGCACAACAGTCGACATTTCTGAGCGCATGGCCTTGGAGTTTGACCTGAAGGCGGCGCGTGATGTCGCCGAAGAGGCGAACCTCGCCAAGAGCATGTTCCTTGCAAACGTCAGCCACGAGATTCGTACACCGATGAACGGAGTCCTCGGCGCGTTGCATCTCCTTGAACGGGAAAACATCTCGCCCGAGGGCAGGGAGTTGATGCGGCAAGCGAGCGATTGCGGACGGATGCTGTCCCAGCTGCTCAACGACGTCCTGGATTTCTCGAAGATCGAGGCCGGCCAGCTGGAGCTGGCGCCCGAAGCTATCGACCCGCGTGAGGCCCTGGACGCCGTCGTCGCGCTCCTCGCTGGTCAGGCCCGGGCGAAGGGCGTGGAGTTGCGCAGCGAGTTCGTTGGCGAGCAGTCGTGGGTTGATGTCGACCCCGCGCGCCTGCGCCAAGTGATGTTCAATTTGATCGGCAACGCGGTGAAGTTCACCATCAAGGGCCATGTCGCCGCGCGCCTTATCGTTGGTCCGATCGGCGACGGCGGCTGTCGCCACGTGACGCTGGAAGTCGAGGACACGGGGATCGGCATGTCGGCCCAGGCCCAAGCGCGGCTCTTTGAGCGCTTCCGCCAGGCAGAGAGCGACACCGCCCGGCGGTTCGGGGGAACCGGCCTGGGACTGGCGATCTCCCAGTGCATCGCCCGCACCATGGGTGGTGAGATCATCTGCTCTAGCGTCGAGGGCCAGGGCTCGACCTTCCGTCTAGAGTTTGACGCGCCGGAAGCGGCGCCAGTCGAAGCGGTGGTGACGGAAGGAGGCGTGCTCGAAGGCGTCGATATCCTCCTAGTCGAGGACAATCCGACCAACCGGCTGGTGGCGCACACCATGCTGACGCGCCTCGGAGCGAACGTGGACGAAGCGGAGGACGGCCTGCTCGGTGTCGAAGCGGCTCGCAGGGGCTCCTATGACGTGATCCTGATGGATGTCCAGATGCCGCACATGAATGGCGTCGATGCTACCCGGGCAATCCGGGGCCTCGTCGGTCCCGCCTCCCAGGTGCCCATCATCGGGCTGACGGCCAATGTCATGGAGCATCAGCGCACCGAGTACCTTGCGGCTGGCATGGATGGTGTCGTCGCCAAACCCATCTCACCCGCGGCGCTAATTACCGAAATCGCCCGGCTGGTGAAGTAGCCTCGACGGACCGGCTGGAGCTTAGCCGGTGCAGCCGGCCCCAATCGTGGAGACGTTTTACCGTTAGCCTGCCAGCACCCTTTCGCACGCGGGCATATTCACCATCTTGAAACCGCTTCACATCCGCCCCGAGGAATGGCGCGTGTAACGAAGCCATGGTAACTTGTAGCGGACAGTAAATATCTTCCGATGTTGACGCGAGATTATTTGTGAAAAATCTGTCAAATTCACAACAAAGTCGCTGGCGATATTGAAGTGAAGCGGCTGTGACCAGAGGTCAAAAATAAGGGAGCGACAAGATGGCGATAGTTCAAAGGCTTGGTTTCATCACAATCGGAGCGAAGGACCTGGACGAGGCCGCGGGTCTCTATTCCAAGGTCGGCCGGATGGTCGAAACCGGCCGTGACGGATCAACCGCGTTTCTGACCGGTGGTACAGATCACCACTGGATGCGGATCGAGCAGAGCGACATCGAAGAGGTGAAACGCGTCGGGTACGACGTCGGCAACGCCAAGAACATGGCCGACGCGATCCAGCTCCTGAAGGACTGGAAGCTCGCCTACGAGGAAGTCGCACTTCCGAACGGCGAATATGTGCAGCATCGCGTGCGGTTCACCGATCCAGGCGGTATGAGCGTCGATCTATTCTACGGCATGGACCAGCTGGCGAAGGCCCCTGACAACGACGGGATCAACATCAAGAAATTCCTGCACGCCGGCTGGCGTTCGCCGAATTTCGACGAAACCTTCAAGTTCTGGACTGAAGGTCTGGGCTTCAAGGTCTCCGATCAGATCGAGCAAAACGCGTTCTTCATGCGCTGTGATGATCGCTATCATCACTCGCTGCTGCTGATCCGCACCAATGCCCTGACGCCAGAATTCGGTCACATCTGTACCCTGGTGGACGGAATCGACGATGTGATGCGCATCCGCAACAACGGCTTGAAGGCCGGCGCCAAACTGCGCAGCGACGTCATGAAGCACGTGCCGTCGGGTTCGGTGGCGGTCTACTTCACCGACGAGAAGCGCAAGTTCGACTTCGAATACTGCTTCGAACACGCGCAGCTCCCCGACGACCATCAGCATCGCGTCTTGCCGATGAAGGAAGCGGTCGGCGACGTGTGGCAAGCCGAGGTCAGGGACCCCGAGCTGACCAGCGCCTGAGTTCGACGGCCGGCCGCCGCGACGTTGAAGTCGATCCAACGTCGCGGCGGCGCCTGAAGCACAGCCTCGATGTAGCGGCGTGCTTTTGGTGCTGTCAGGTACAAGCGCCCCGGCTAAGCCGGCAACTGTTTGGGCTGAAATAGCCCCACTGTCGCTTCGTGAACTCCGCCTGGGTGACGTCGAATTATCTGCAAGCTCCTTAACAGTCGGGGTCCATGGTCGCTCCACAGGTAGGTAGCCATGGCCGGACATCCCTCGACGGACGGTAAGACATCGATCGAAGCTGCGGCCTGGTTCTTCGAGAACAGTCTCGACATTTTCATGATCGTCCGCGGCGCACAGCCCGTCCGTATCAGCCCAGGCTGGTCCGCTATGACGGGGTGGTCGGAGGCCGAAGCGCTGAGTCGGCCGATCTGGGCATTCGTTCATCCCGACGACCTCCCCATCGTGCGTGCAGGGGTGAAAGCGATCGGAGACCTTGGCGAGGCCACATATGAGCACCGCGTTCCCACGAAGGCGGGTGATTTTATCTGGACCCGCGTGCGAGCCAAGCTTGCGGCCGATGGCTCCGGCATCGTCGTCATGCAGGACATCACCGAGGAGCGTCGTCGTGCAGCGGAGGTGGCTGAGGTTACGAAGGCGAACAACCTCTTGCGCCACGCTGCCGGAGTGCGGTTGTGGCGATATGATCCTGTCAGCGACGAGTGCGAGTATGAGCCTGACTTCTCCAAGCCCTTCGAAGATGCCGATCCCACACGGCGTCACGCGCTCGCGACGGCGCGAGCGGGGCTCCATTCTCGCGATAGAGCCCGGGTCGAGCGGGCTTGGGCGCGAGTGGTCGAGACAGGCGACCTCACTATCGTTGAATCTCGGCATCGCCGAGCAGGAGCGCCTTGGAGGCACATCCGCAACGCGTGGATAGGGGTCCGCAAGTTGCCGTGTGGTCGACATGAAGTCGTTGGGGTCACCCAAGACCTCACCGAGTTGATGATCGAACGCGACCGAGCGGTTGCTGGAGAGATCGCCGCCCAAGCAGCGAACCAGGCGAAGAGTGAGTTTCTCGCCAACATCAGCCATGAAATTCGCACCCCATTGAATGGGGTTTTAGGAATGGCGCAGGTCATGGCGCGCCATCCGCTAGATCCAAAGCAGGCCGAGCGTTTGGAAGTCGTGCGCACGCAGGGCGAGTCGCTGCTGAGCATGCTGAACAGTGTTCTCGACATTTCCAAGATCGAGGCAGGTAAGTTGGAATTGGACGGCCATCCGTTCGAATTGGATGCCGCAGTCCACGCCGCCTGCGACGCCTTCGCGGCGCAAGCTGAGCAAAAAGGGCTCAGCTTCACAATCGAAGTCGCCAGCGCGGCACAGGGGACGTGGGTCGGTGACGCGGTGCGAATACGCCAGATCTTAGCAAACCTGACGTCGAATGCGGTCAAGTTCACCAGTCACGGCGGCGTTGACGTGCGAGTGGACGCGACCAAAACGGCATTGGTGTTCCGCATAAGCGACAGCGGCATTGGCGTGCCAAGCGAGCACTTACCGAAACTCTTCGAGAGGTTCTCACAGGCGGATTCCTCCACCACTCGGCGGTTCGGCGGCACGGGCTTGGGCCTAGCAATATGTCGAGAGCTCGCAGGGCTGATGGGGGGAAACCTGACGGTCGTAAGTTCGCCTGGGCAAGGCTCGACGTTCACAGCAGTACTGCCGCTTGAGCGCCAGAGTCACCCGATCTCAACCGTAAGGGATATGAAGGCGGGTGACGTTTCGTCGGACCGCCGACTGCGGATCCTCGCAGCTGAGGATAATTCCACAAATCAAATGATCCTGGCGGCTCTGCTGGAGCCTTTGGGAGTCGATCTGACCGTCGTTGAAAACGGTGTCCAGGCGTTAGCCGCGTTTCGTGCGCAGAGCTTCGACCTCATTCTGATGGACGTCCAGATGCCGGAGATGAACGGTCTGGACGCCGCTCGCGCGATCCGCGCACTGGAAGTTGACGGGAAATCGCCGCCAACGCCGATCATCGCGCTGACAGCAAACGTGATGAGCCATCAACTGGCCGCTTACCGTGACGCTGGCATGGGCGGCTTCGTCGCCAAGCCAATTGACGCTACGAAGCTGTTTGACGCGATCGCACAGGCGATGGATTCAGCGGACCACGAGCTAGCCGGGGCCAATGGCGGCCCGGCTCAACCGCAGACCTCTCCTACCCCTCCGCAAACCGGGATGAGGAGGTGTTCTCCGATCCCGCTGAGTTCCGGGTCGATCGATCGCCGAACCCGCACATTTCATTTGGCCATGGAGCACATGTCTGTATTGGCCAGAACCTCGCCAAGATGGAGATGAGGATATTTTTCGAAGAACTCTTTGAGCGATTGGACAGCATCGAGCTTGCCGGCGAGCCTCGCCGCACCAACTCAAACTTCGTGGGCGGGGTGAAAAGCGTCCCGGTGAAGTTCAGCTTCCATCGGGGCGATCACGACGGCGAACACCCGATCGGCGTTCAAGCATCTCTTTGATATCGATGGATATGGTGTGCTCGACCGGCGCGCCGGTTTGGAGAGCCGTGACGGCGGTTGGCGGGTCACCGCCTTCGGCTACACCGTGACCGGTGCTGTCAGGCAAACGATAAAACGTCTCCGGTTTGGGCCTATGGGACAGGCCGAGCCTGGGAGGGGCCATGCATCCGATCTCATTCAAGCGGTACCGGTTCCCGCCGTACGTGGCCCGCTATGCGGTGTGGCTCTATTTCAACGCTGAGCATCCGGGACGTCGAGGAACTGCTGGCCCAGCTCGGGATTGAGGTCAGCCGCGAGGCGGTGCGCTGCTGGGTGATTAAGGTCGGCCCGTTGATCGCGAACAATCTGCGTCACTGGCGCCA
>JAUYSA010000526.1 GCA_030696545.1 Hyphomonadaceae bacterium | reverse complement strand
GGCTGCGCAATTCTGCTTTCGGAAGATAGGCGCGCAGCGACATACGCATAGCTCCGTCAGCGGCCGGCAGCCAGTTTGCAGCAAGTGGTCCCGCTGGTTGCTCGCGCTGGATCAGGATGTCGATCGAACCGTCTGAATTCTTGACGAGGCCAGGCGTGCGATCGCCGATCGAGAAACGGTTGATTGGATTTTTCACCAGAAAGAAACGGCCGTCTGCTTCCGTCTGATACATTGTCAGCGACCAGAACGCGCCAGCCGGGACGCTGCCGGGTGGAATTCGCCAGACATACTTGTTGGCGCCGTCGAGACGGACGCCTGTTTCGTCATTGGTCGCCTGGAAGTACATCGCTTCCGCTTCAGGCAAGGCAGCAAGGCCGCCAAGCGCGATGGCTGCACGAAGATAGTCGCTGGCGGAAGCTTCGCCCACGCCCTTCTCCTGATAGCCCCACCCATTGATGGTAAGGTCGCGAAAGATGAACTTCTCCTTCAGCTTCGCGATGCCTTTCGGCAGGTAGGCATTCCACATCGCGATCAGTTCTGTCGTTGGCACAACATCGGGGCCAACGCCAACTTTCGCGAAGCTGGACGCACGCGCCATGTGTCCGAGCCCACCGGGCGAGCGCGCCATCATGTCGTTCACGACGGCGAGGAAGTTCGCGGCATCCTCAGAACTGGTGCACGCGATGCCGAACGCTTTCGGGGGCGTGGTCGCCAGCGACTTGATACGGATCTTGTCCTGCACCGCCTTGGCCGCGGCAAGATCGTCTGGTCCCTCGACGACGATACGGCCGAGCATCCATACGTCATTGGTGGATGAGCGGAGCACGGTTACGCCTGCGGGCGCTGAGCCAGTCCATTGCGGACCGACGACCCAGAATGTTCCGCCCTGGCCGTTCGTCAGGCGCGTGCCGATGCCCGCGAAGTTGTCGGTGAAGGCGTCCATGAACGTGATGTTGAAATAGCGCGCCGTTTCGGTCGGCGAGGTGACTTCCACTGGCCCGCTGGAAAGTTCGAGCTGAGCTGAGGAATAGACCGTGTCGTTGTTCGGCGCAGTGATCTGGCGCGAGGTGTGGTCGGCAAGGGTGGAGCGATTGCCGAGCTTGTTGAGACCCGGCAACGCTGCGCGGTTCTGGCCGGTGCGGGCGATTTCGTAGAGCGGGAAGGCGTAGAAGAACGCAGCTTCGAGCCCGGCTTCGTTGGCTTCGACCGGCGCTGCGCCCGTCTGACAGCCTGCGGCTGCAAATGCGCCTGTTGCGCCGATAGCCAGCAAAAGATCCCGACGACGCATCTACCCCTCCAATGATACTGTACGGTATCGTTGAGCGTCATCCTGAGAGTGTGGCAAGCCCCCCTGCCTCCGCGCAAATCGAAAGTCCCGCGCTTTGCGGCGCGGGACTTCTGGTAGCTCCGAAAAAGTCTGCTCAGGCCAACGCAGCTTCGGCTGCGAGCGTGCGCGCGACAGCGTTGACGACCGCCCCGATCCGAACCGAAGCCTGGATCTGTTCGGTGGTGAAACCTGCCTTGCGCAGTTCTTCCTCGTGCGCGTCCATGCACTTGCCGCAGCCGTTCACGGCTGACACGGCCATGCAGTAAAGTTCGAAGTCGGCCTTCTCGATGCCCGGCGCGCCGATCACGGTCATGCGCAGCTTCGCCGGCGTCGTCAGGAACACCTCGTTGTTCACGAGGTGGGTGAAGCGGTAATAGACATTGTTCATCGCCATGATCGACGCTGCGGCCTTGGCCGCCTTCGCCGCCTCTGGCGTCAGCTTGCCTTCGGTCTCGCCGACAAGCGCCTGGATCGTCTTCGGCTCGCCCACGGCGAACGCGCAGGCGAGGAATGTGCCCCACTTCTGCTGGTCGGTCAGCGACGTCTCATTCGAGAGCGTGCCAAGATTGAGCTTCAGGTCTTTTGCGTAGTCAGGCAGCGCGGTCTTCAGCGTTTCGAGATTCATTTTTTGCTCGTATCAGGAAAACGAAAGCCTCCCGGCCGGGTTTGGGAGCGGTCCGGGAGGCTTCCTCTGTTTAGTCAGTCGTAAGTCCGCGTGATTACGCGGCCTTCAGTGTTTCGCCGCCCACGGCGCGGTTGCACGGGCAGAGTTCGTCAGTCTGCAGGGCGTCGAGCACGCGCAGCGTGTCGGCCGGCGCGCGGCCAACGTTGAGGTTGGTGACATAGACGTGCTGGACGACGTTGAACGGGTCGACGACGTAGGTGGCGCGCAGGGCGACGCCGGAAGCGTCACGCACGCCGAGGCCGTCGGTCAGCGAGCCGTTGGTGTCGGCGAACTGCCAGATCGGCAGTTTGGCCAGATCCTTGTGGTCGCGGCGCCAGGCGAGTTTCACGAACTCGTTGTCGGTGGAGCCGCCGAGCACGACCGCGTCGCGATCAGCAAAGTCGGAGCCGAGGCGGGCGAATTCGGCGATCTCGGTCGGGCAGACGAAGGTGAAATCCTTCGGGTAGAAGAAGATGACCTTCCATTTGCCTTCGAACGAGTCCTGGTTGAGGGCCTCGAACGCTGACTGGCCGTTTTCTTCGTGGTTCATGAAACCCGGCTTCACGCCGGTGATTTCAAAAGCGGGGAGTTTCTGGCCAACGCCGAGCATTCGTATCTCCAAATTTTTGCCGTTTCGGCCCAGCCGTCCCTGCGGAAACCAGCGCCGTTGTGGGGAGATAGAGGGCGCTGTTCGCAACTGCAACAAGAGATTAGAACGATTCCATTTTTGTCGCAGGTTAGGGGTCGGCTTGCGCGGTTTGTGGGCGGGGTGGCGGCTGTTGGTGCGGAGTGCAGTGTAGGGTGCATCTTGATGCACCGTGGTTGTGGCGTGGTGCATCAAGATGCACCCTACGATTCTCCCCTTAGGTGTCATTCCCTCGAAAGCGGGAAGCCAGGGGCGGCACACACCGTTCTCGCAGCCCCTGGGTTCCGGCTCACGCGCTTTGCGCGTGTCCGGAATGACGATGAGAGTTGCGGACATGATCTCTCCACCGCGTCCCCCGCGAAGGCGGGGGTCCAGCCTTGCGCGCTTCGCGCACGCTCTTGCTTAGAAGAACTGGATCCCCGCCTTCGCGGGGAACGCGGACCTGAAGGTCCGCTTCCGGATACGCGCTCTCAATCGCACGGACGTAATCGTCCTGCGGGATGCTGTTCCGC
>JAUYSA010000513.1 GCA_030696545.1 Hyphomonadaceae bacterium | reverse complement strand
CCCGCACCAGAAAGCTCACAACTAGATCCGGCCGGATCGCCGTCAGGGCTGCCTTCAGCTGTCGTACACTCGCCACCATCCCGCGTTTGCTGTCGAGCCGATGTACGGTCACGCCGTCCGGCGGAACGCGCCATTCTGTTTCGCGATCCAGCAGCACGAGATGACAGTCCCAAGCGCCGGGCGGGGCCATGCGCATAACCTGATCCAGCACGCGCTCGGCCCCGCCGGGCCCCAGCGAGTTGATCACGAACGCTATGCGCCTTGCAGGCGAAAGGGCGGCGTCTGTCATCTGCCAGCCAAAAATCCACGTGGTACGGGCGTTTTGATCGACACCCAGAAAGTATCTGCGCCGCGAGGAAGCGGGTCCCGGCGAAGATGCGTAATGCGGGCATCAACGCCATCATCGATGGCGATCATCCACTTGGGAATCTCGCTGCTGAGATTTTCAAACTTGTCGCCGACCCGCCCGAATTTACAGTTATAGTAGTCGAGCCGGGCGATGTCCGTGCCGCCGCCAAGCCAGAAGCCGCCAAACCCCGGCATGGCCAGCACGATGCTGTTCGTCAGGGTCAGGCTGCCGCCGCTCCATATGCGCACCGGCCTGTGGCCGGACGCGATGAATACGGCGTCCATGCGCGCGTCACCCTTGTTATCGATGCCGGATTCCTGAGCCCCGATCAGCACCGCCTGTCGCACATTCAGCAGCCCGCTGCCGCGCTCAACGCTGATCGCCTCGTTGTTCGCCACCCTGTAGTTCGCATTGGGCCCGCTTTCCTGCAGGTCGATATACGCGTTGCTTAGATATGTCTGCCCGCGCGTCGGCGACTTGAACCCCATGACGAGCCCCGAGCCATAAGCGTCTGTCGATCGCCGATCGACGAACGAGAAGTTCTTGATCAGAACATCGCCCGTCCCATCCAGCGATACACCATACTTCCGGCCGGTCACGGAAAGATCCACAATAGCCGCATCGCCCTCCGTAAGGATCAACCCTCGGGCGTTGTGGTCAGCTGTCTCTCGTACCTGGTTCTCGTACACCGCACCCGCGAGGCGGGCCTGATCGAGCAGCCGCTTCTCGAAGGGTGTCAGCGACGACGGTTCAAAACCATCAATCGCGGCGCCTGGTGGTGGCTGCGGGCCCGGTTGCTGGGCCGTACTGATCAGAAACGCGCCAGCCGATAGGGCAACGACCGTTCCGATCAGAAGGGCATACCTTCTCATCTGGCGCCGGCCTCCTGCACTGTTCACTGATCTACATAGAGCGACTGTGAAATCAGGCAAAACATCACGCGCAACTATGGCGCCGGCGCCGAAGCGGGTGTTGCGGGAACAGGCCCGCGTTTGCCGCGAATGCTGGCATATTTGTCCTTCAGGAACGCCAGCGTCGGCTTCTCCAGTAGGAAATACAACACCAGAGACGCCACCACTGACCCTACAGATGCGACGACTGCGAACGCCCACGGGTTCATGACATCCAGCCTCAGCCAGATCGCCAGCAGCAGGTTCACCACAAACGTATGGCTGAGATAAAGCGCGTAGGAAGCGTTGCCGAGCGTCGCCAGCGGCGCGCACCCGAAATATCGCTCCACCGTCGGCCCAGAAAAGACGACCCCCGCGACGATCAGCAAACCCGGAATTCCGGCTTTCACCGCGCGATGAAGGTCCGGCCACTGCGTCGCGAACACCAACAGAGCCACAAAGCCCGCTGCTGCGACGCCGATCGCCCACGACGACCGAAAGTTCCACCGGCGATAGGCCACCGCCAGCGCAACCCCGAACAGGAACTCCAGCACGATCGGATCTGCATAGAAGTGCAGGGGCGCTGGCAACCTCCAGATCAGCCCGGCGGCGACAAGCGCCACTCCGCCTGCCCACAGCATCGCCACACGGAACCGGGGCGGCGCAAGCATCGTCGCCGCGAAACAGACGTAGAAAAACATCTCATAGTTCAGCGTCCACCCTTGCCCCAGCACAGGATAGAACTTCGCATCGCCCGGCTCAGGCCACGGAATGAAGGCAAACGAAGCGGCCGTATGCGCCGGATCGATCGTCGAATGGTTCAGCATGGATGGCACAACCGCCATGGCGACCAGCATCAGCGCCGTGAACAGCGCATAGGTCGGCCAAAGCCGGATCAGGCGGCGCACGATGAAATCACCCGCCGCGCCAGCCGATGCTCCCTTTCCGACCGCGCCGAAAGTGATCACAAACCCGCTGATCACGAAGAAAACGTCGACGCCAGCGCCCCACGGGATAGCCAGCACATCTTCCCGCCCCGGGAAGTTGATCCCGTGCTGCTCCAGTTCCATGAACACGTGGCGCACGACGATCGCGGCCGCTGCTATGAAACGCAGCGCCTGCAGCCGATCGAGCTGCGCGTGCGCGCCGGCTATCGATTTCCCGGGGTTGTCCATCCGCCGTCTGCCCCACAGGTCACTACGCATTGCGCTTCATTCTGCGCTCCGCATACGGAATATAGGGCTGATGTCTGCAAAGGCTCGTAGGCCCCCGGGGCAGCCTATCCGATCAGCTTCCCATCTTCCCCGATCACCCCAGACATCTGGCCTACCGACGCGCCGTCGCGCTTATAATAGGCGCGGAACCGATAGGCCGCATCCGCGAGATTGAGCGGGATAGGATAGCGCGGATCGCCCACAGGCGGGGTCCCCGGCCCCCCGGTGTTGGGCATCGAAAGCTGCGTCCACGTCTTTCCGCCGTCCCGGGAAGCTTCAACGACAATCTGGTCGATACTTGTCTTGAAGAACGGGCTGATCGCCGGCAGCGGGTTAGACGACAGCGGGATGAACCGCGCAGCCGCCACCGTCACCGGCAGGTCCTCTCCCTCCACCAGCCATGGTGTCGTGCCGCACTTGGCGCTCTCGATCGTTGCCGGATGAGCATCCTGGCACCACAGCGTGTTGTAGTACCGCACTGTGCCAGTCGTATCGAAGATGGCGCCCTGCGAGTGGCCAGGCGAGGCGTTCACGATGGAGTTGACCAGGATGATTTCGACATTCTGCCACGCCCGCACCATGCGGTGTCCGCCATCGAAAGTGGCGTTCATGATGTAGATGCGAGACGATTTGCTATCGACGGCGGCATCTCCAAAATTCCTGCCCGTCACGTCGCGCACATAAACCGGGCCGCTTTCGCCTTCTATCCCGATGAAGTCGGTATTCGAAACCTTGTATGTGCCGTCCGGCTTCTGCATGCCATCCGCAAAAACATGCTGGATGTAGGTGAATGCCTGACTTCCGTTCGCGCTGTCTCCCAGCTTGATCGCCGCGCCCCATATCTGCCCGCCGCCATCGAACTGGGTGAAGTTGTAATCGTTTATCCAGACCGTGCCGGTGTTCGCCAGCATCAGGCCGTGCTTCATCCTCACGACATTGACATTCGCCACTTCGGCGGTTTGCACATTCGCGATGATGTTGTTGACGCCCGGCGCCGGCCCCAGGGTTGTATCCTTGATCACTTTGGCGGGCGCCGATGCGCTAAGCGGATTGTAAGTCTGCTCGACGACGCGGATGTAGGCCGTCCCGTCCGGATCACGCTCGATCAGCACTTCGGGCTGTAGCTCGCCGCCGCCAGTCGGAGAGGGAGATCCCGGAATTGGCGCGCCTCCCGCTGCATCGGCAGCCGGAGCGGAGCCGCCTCCACCACACCCGGCGGCAAATGGCGAACACAGGCATACGACGAGGGCTGCTCGCCCGGCTAAATATAGGTTCATTGACGCGAGTCTCCGCGCTTCAGCTGCCCCATCGTCCCGTTGGCGAAGCGCGCCCATTCCCCGACCGCGCAAACACACTGTGGCCCAAGCCGCATGGAAGTGGCGTTACATCGCGGCAAGGCCGGCAATGAACGCGAATTTTCGATGGGTGGATTTTATTGCCCTTTCGCGAACCGCTTCCGCGATGCGTCGCGAACTTGCCAAATTTGTTTTGTGATCGCTGATACCAGCCGCCGGTCTCCAACTGGGGACCTTTAGATCCACAAACTCTGCTTCTGCATTCGCCCGTGATCGCCAGCGGTCGAAAAGCAGCTTTGAATCAGCCGACTATTGAATCCAGCCAGTCTCCGGCGTTCAGTAGCGGCCGGCGGGTTCCGGGAAATTTTGCCACCCAAAAATGATACCCAAAAAAAGCCTCGCCTGTCCCATAGCTGTTCGCAGGCGACCCTTAGACATGGCAAAAAAGGCTCAATGAAACCGGCATTGCGAGCCTAGGCCTTGCTGCGGGAACGCGACACGAAATATTACAGGCCCCGATCGTACCGGGCTCGGCATCCGCATTTGCGGGAGGTGTAATACCTTAATTGCCATGATCGGGGCCCAAGGGCGGCTGCGTCGCATCACGTTCGGCAGGCACCCAAGCTTAGGGGTGTCCGATGCGCGGAGCAGGGCGTCTTCTTGTTGAGCAGGCGTAGAATGGGATTGATCCCGTCGGAGTACGCGAGGCCGAGGCCTGCCAAAACGAGAACCATTGCCGTAATACAGTTTCTGCAGCTGTCGCCGAGTATGTGACGCGCTATGCTCAGCCGCGGTAGCGCAGCTGGAGAGGCGCCCAGCGAAGCTTGGAAATGTACATGGTCGAACCTTTCGGCGACCGCCGCGTCAGCAGCATTCCGCGCGCAGACATCGTTCGAGCCGTTGACCCCATGCAGGCGAAAGGCTTTGCTATCGACGTTGATCGCACGCTCGCCAATTTCAAGACCCTCTTCCGGTGGCGCGTTGAGCGCGGACTGATCGAGCGGTGACCTGCCGATATCGTGGGCGCCCCGTCTATCGAAGTGTCGCGCGATCGCGTCCTGTCCGATAATGAGATTAAAGCCATTTGGAAATCAACGTTTGGGACCTTGAGCCCGTATAAGCAGATCGTCAGATTCCTGCTTTTGAGTGTCCAGCGGCGCGAGGAGGTAGCTGGCGTGCGTTGGGCCGAAGTTGACTTCAAAGAACGCGTTTGGATCGTGTTCGCGAGCCGTACTGAATCCGTACGGCTGCGCATGGTGCCAATAAGCTAGTTTTTCTCCGGTGAGCGTGGCATCGGTTCATTTAAGCAGTCGTTAGACCACCGCTGGTCGAACCGACGCTGCTGCTCGGGCCGATCGCGACGCTTCTGGGTTGAAACCGCCCTCCGCCGAAGACTTCACACGACGCGCTGGCGACTACCGGCGATACCGGGGGCGATAAGAGGGTCAGCGGGAAGTAGCACGCGATGTTCTGCGCTAACGGCGTGTTCGCGATATTGTATCGGCCGCTCGATTTACCGCAACAGGCGTTCGCGTTACCCATTGGAGCATACGGCCGGAGAGCCCCGTTCCTGGGAGGGAATATGTTGAGCATCATTCGCAGCCTAACGGTGGCAACCGCCGTATTGTTCGGCGTCGTAGGCTTTGCGCAAGCTCAGACGCCCACGCCCGCATCGAATGGGACAGCCATCACGCTCCCGCATCCGGGGCAGCCAATCTATCGCCAGTACTGCGCGTCCTGCCATGACAAACCCGATGAGACCAAGGCTCCAGCCAAGGCGACGCTCGAGGCCATGAGCTTTCAGTCCATCTCCTTCGCGCTGACCCAGGGCAAGATGCAGGTCCAGGCGGCCGCGCTCGATGAAGAGCAGCGCGGGCAGTTGATCACCTACCTGACAGGCGCTTCCAAGCGCACCATGGAAACGTGGAGCCAGGTGATGATGTGCGATGGTTCGCGCAAGGGCATCGACATCAAGGCGCCGGCGACGGTTGCCACGTTCGGCTTCAATGAAAGGAACACGCGTAGCCTAACGGCGGATGATGCGGGTCTGACGAAGGCTCAACTCGCCAAAGTCGATTTGGCGTGGGCCATTGCTTTTCCGAACGTGACCATGATCCGCGCGCAACGCGCGGTTGTCGGAAAAACCCTGTTTCTGCCGGTGGCCGAGGCGGCGGCGATGTACGCGTTCGATCTCAGCGAGCCGGCGAAGCCCTGCGTGAAATGGGTCTACAACACGCCCAACGGCGCCCCCCTGCGCTCCAGCCCAGGCTACGGTATCATTGCTGACGGCCGCGCTGTGCTGGCCTTCTCGGGACTCGACGCCACAGTCCATGTGGTTGAGGCCGCGACCGGCAAACCGCTTTGGACAAAGAACGTCGCCAGCTATTCCTATTCCACCACCACCGGCACGCCTCGGGTGTTGAAGGACAGGGTGATCGTTCCGGTCAGCCAGTTTGAGATTCTGAGTGCTTCGGACAATCGTGTTCCTTGCTGCACCAATCACGGCTTCATGCTGTCGCTCGAGCCGGCGACCGGCGCGCAGCAGTGGCGCTACGATACGATGCCGGACGCCAAGCCTATCCGCGACCGCGGTGACGGCAAGATGCTGCTGGGGCCATCGGGCGCGCCGATCTGGAACTCGCCCGTCGTTGACGAGAAGCGCGGGCTGATCTTCTTCGGCACAGGTGAAGCCAACTCACCGCCAGCCCATCCCAACACTGATGCCTTGA
The DNA here is from genome assembly GCA_030696545.1 of Hyphomonadaceae bacterium. Taxonomy (GTDB): domain Bacteria; phylum Pseudomonadota; class Alphaproteobacteria; order Caulobacterales; family Hyphomonadaceae; genus UBA7672. Next base: position 3,725 of record JAUYSA010000513.1, on the reverse strand, counting down.
TCGCCGTGCGCCTTTCCGACGGCAAGCAGGTCTGGAGCCATCAAGCGTTGGCCAATGATATCTACAATTCCGGATGTGGTCTGAACCCGGCTCCCGAGAAGCTGAATTGCGTCAAGCATCCCGAGACTGTGTACCTCGACTACGATTTCGGCGCCTCTCTGATCCTCGGCAAGCTCACGAATGGCAAGGATCGGATATTCGCGGGCCAGAAATCCGGCACGCTGTGGGCGATGGATCCTGACACCGGCAAAGTGCTTTTCCGCCGCGACATCGGCGGAGGGGCCACGAACGGCGGCATCCATTGGGGCATCGCCTTTCTGGATGATACGGTCTACGTCCCAATCTCGGTTGTGGGCGCGCAGCAGCCCGGAGGTCCGCCGGTTGATCCGGGCCTGAAGCCGGGCCTCTATGCGATCGACGCCAACACGGGTGAGATCAAATGGATGTTCGGCGTTGACCCGGCATGCGGCGATGGCCGTGACAAGAAGGTCAACCGATGCGAGCGGCATTACGGCTTTTCCGGTGCGCCGACGGTCATCGATGGCGTCGTCGTCACCGGCAGCCTCGACGGTCATCTCTACGCAATCGACGGCAAGACTGGTAAGCTCGTGTGGAAGATCGACACCGTGCAGGATTATCAGACGCTGAACGGCGTCGCGGGAAAGGGCGGGTCCATCGACGGGGCCTCGATCCTTGGTGTGAACGGGGTTCTTATCTCTGGGTCCGGCTACGGTATGTTTGGCCAGACGCCAGGCAATGTATTGTTGGGCTTCCTTCCCAAGAACTGACCGCAAGGTGGGGCGAATACACCGTCGTGGGTGAAAGTGTTAGCCAACGACGCGAGCCGACATTAAACAACACGATCGGAGGAGCCGTAGTTCCTCGAGTCGCGTTCGTTGGTTCGATCAACCCATGTCACAAGGCGGCGCCATGCCCGCGCGCGCCTGTTGGAAGGGCTATCTCAGGCTCTCGCTCGTTACGATTGGGGTCGAGCTCTACACAGCTGTAAACAGCGCCAAGGACACAGCGCTCCACCAGATTCACAAGCCGTCGGGCAGGCGCATCCGCTATGAGAAAGTTGCCCCCGGTCCGGTGTGGGCGCTGTCAAAGCCAAGGACATTGTGAAGGGGGGGCGAGATCGACAAGGATGAGTATGTCGTTCTCGAACCGGAGTAACTGGACGAATCAAGCTGGAGAGCCCGCGCACGATCGATCTGGTGCAGTTTGTCGATCACGAGGAGATCGACCCTCGCTATTACGAGCGACCCTACTATGTGACGCCGACAGGCGACGAGGTTGCGGCGGAAGGTTTTGCGGTGATCCGCGAGGCTTTGAAAGGCGGCAAGAAAATTGGCCTTGGCCAGATGGCGACGCGGGGGCCCGACCAGATCTGCGCCGTGCGAGCGTGCGGCGATGGGCTGCTGCTGGAGACGTCTCGACCGCGACAGGACCAACACGAAGCTGGCCATCGCCGCGACAAGCCTGCCTAGGCTCGCTACGGCAACCAAGCGCTTTTGAGGGCCCCAATTTCATTGAGTCCATCCGAACTTCACGGGTGGACTCGCTTGAAAGGGTAGGGGCACTTTCGCTACGGGAGCTATGCGAACCCAAGATTGTTGGAAGTTATTGCCGGACATGGCCATACGTCCGATCGATGCCTTGGGCCCTTTCTTTGGCCGCTGCGTGGCTTAGTTGTCCAGCGCATCCGGCAGCGCATATGCAATCACCCAGCCGCCCTTGTCGTCTATCGGTTCCCGCATTGCTCCCGCGCCGGCGTATGTAGATGCATTCGGCCAACCGGGGTTAGGAACGGTAATTACAACATACTGTTTGCCATTCTTGCCGAGATAACTCATCGGCGTGGCTTGCGCGCTGCCTGGCAACTGGGCTTCCCAGCGAACCTCGCCGGTCCGGGTGTCGAATGCCCGGAAAGTCGAATCCATTGCCGCACCATGGAAGGTCAGCCCACCACGTGTGGACATCAGGCCGGCCTGGACTGGCGTTCCCACCAGGAAAGGCATGCCCGTGGGCAGACCGAATGGCCCCACGTCCTTCATTGAACCGACGGGGCGTTTCCACAGCAGCTTCCCGGTGTTCAGATCCATGGTGCCGATCTGCGCGAACGGCGGCTCAAAGCATGGAAGTTCCGTCGATACGTTGAAGAACGGCACCGGCAAACGCCACGCCGACATGAAGGGCCGTGTGTCGCCACGGTAAAGCACGCGGTTCTGGTCGAACACCTGCTCCTGCCGGCCACCCGTCGCAATAGGAGCGGCAGGAGGCGCTGGTGCAGGCCCGCCCGGTGCAGCAGCGGGTTGTCCGCGCGCCGCATCTCGGTCAGCCCGGCGCTTCTTTTCACGTTCCGTATCCGCCGCTCGGGCTTCAAGGCTGCGCAGCACAATCCGGTTGCCCATCAGCATGGGCGCGCCAATCAGCAGGCCGTTGTCGGCATCCACCGCCACCGAGCCCCAGTTGAAGCCGCCGGCATTGCCCGGATACTGGAACGTGCCGCCCCAGCTGTCTTCGGCCATGCCATAACCGCCTCCGCCTTCCATGGGCGGCGTGAAGAGCCCCTCATAGCGCATCTTCTTGAACTCAATGCGGCAATGCAGCTGGTCCAGCGGGGTGAGCCCCCACATGTCCTGCTCGATCCTGTCGTCACGGAAGTGCGGCAGCGACGAGAACGGCTGCGTCGCCGTCACGACCTCGCCCTTCACCGGGCCCTGCGGTACCGGCAATTCCGGCGTGTCGTAGATCGGCACGCCCGTACGACGATCCAGCAGGAAGATCTCGCCGCGCTTGGTGGGCTGCGCGACGGCGGGGATCAGCTCGCCCTCGCCATTCTTGCGAATGTCCACGAGCACCGGCTGGGACGGAACGTCCCAGTCCCAGATATCGCGGTGAACCGTCTGATAGACCCAGCGCCGCTGGCCCGTGGCGGCATCAATGGCGACCACCGACGAAGCGTTCTCTTCCGATTCCTTGGAGCGCAGATCGCCGTCGAAATAGTCCGGCGAAGAGTTGCCCGTCGGCGCATAGATCAGGTTCAGTTTCGGATCATAGCTGGTGTTCGACCACACGTTCGGCGTTCCGCGCGTGTACTCGCCGCCTTCATCCGGCAGGCCGTTATAGCCCGGATTGCCTAGGTCCCACGCCCACGAGAACGCGCCAGTAACCGCATCATAGGCGCGCAGGACGCCCGACGGGTTGCCGATCTGCTGGTTGTCAGTCACCCAGCCCCCGACAACCACCTTGTCGCCTGCAACCAGCGGCGTCGACGTCACCATGAAGTTGCCCAGCGGCGAGCGGCCCATGCCCGACACGAGGTTCACCTGTCCATCGAACCCGAACGAACGGCAGAGCTGGCCGGTCATGGCGTCGACCGCGATCAGGCGTGCGTCCACCGTACCGGCGAGGATCCGCTTGGCGCATTCGCCCGTGTATTCCGGCGGCGCCTCGTGATAGCCCAGCCCGCGACAGGTTCTCGCGAACGTCGAAGAACGGTCGAGCCTGCCACCGGGCACCTGTGTCTTGGTGTCGTACTCCCAGCGCTTCTCACCCGTATCTGAATCGTACGCGATCAGCGTATTGCCAGCGGTGCAGATGTAGAGAAGGCCATTGGCCATCTGCGGCGTCTGCTTGAAGTCGTAGGCGACGCCCGTGCGTGCGCGCCAGGCTTCCTTCAGCTTGCCGACATTCTCGACATTGATCTGCGTGATCCGCGC
>JAUYSA010000341.1 GCA_030696545.1 Hyphomonadaceae bacterium | reverse complement strand
GCCCCATCCCCCTCCGTCACGCCCGCTCCGCGTGCGATCCACCTCCCCCTGCTCCGCATGGTGAGGCAAACCACCGTTCTCTTGCCTCCCTCAGTGCGAAGTACTGGGGAAGGTGGATCGCGTGCAAAGCACGCGAGACGGAGGGGGCAAGCCCCACGCACCGCCCTCTCCCCGCTCATCCCGGCGCAAGCCGGGACCCAGAGCCACGCGCGCCAGAGCCTGCTGCTCTGGGTCCCGGCTTGCGCCGGGATGAGCGGTTGGTGGTGCGAGTTTGGGGGATAGAGCGATATCGAATTCGTAGGACGGCCAAAATTCTTCGCCCATGAATCCAAACGCGTAGCGACAAAAGATGGGGGATAGCGTCTTCCAGATTCAACCGGGTCAAAAGCTGACGTCATACTCCCATCCATGACCGAGCTGTTCCTCGTTCTCTTGCGCATCCTGTTCCCGCTCGACCCCGTCGCGCGGCTGCGCGAAGTCACGCGCGAATACATCCACTGGCTCGTCGCCTGCCTCGAAGACCCCAGCAAGCTGGCCGACTTCCTCACCAACCCCGAAGCCTGCGCTGGCGTCGAAGCCCACATCATCGTCATCGAGCACGGTGTGCAGCTGCTCATCACCGAGCGAGCCCGCCAGATAGCAGGCCTCCCCTTCATCTACACAGAGCGCCTGAAGCCGCCCGTCCTCCGTCGTGCCAAGCCGCCCAGGAAAATCCTCGCCCGCCTCAGCCGCGCCGCCGCGCTGTTCAATGATATCGAACGCTTGGCTCACCGTCGTGCGCAACGCTTGCAGCGCGACCGCGCAAACAGCCCCCTCCGTCTTGATGCGAAGCATCAATCCACCTCCCCCACGCTCCGCATGGTGGAGGACTCGCTCGAAGTCCTCCCTCGCCGCAGGCGGGGGAGGTGGATCGGCGCGTCTTCGCGCCGAGACGGAGGGGGCTGCGCGCTCCCGCGCGGACCTCCGCCACCCGCAAATCCCGAAACCAAAACCCACCCCACCTCGCGCTCACCTGCGAGAACGCCCCCTCACGCCCAAAACAAAAAGGCCGCCCTTGCGGACGGCCTTTCCAAAACTTTTCAGATCAATCCGCGCCTAGTGGTGCAGCGTGTACGAGAACGCCGCGAACCGCTCGCGCATGTTGACGTCCTGATTGCCGGCAATGTCGTTGAACTCAAGCTTGCGCTCGACCAGACCGAAAGACATCTGCGAACCCTTACCGGTCGAGAACGCAACGCCGGCCTGCAGGTCGCCGACCGTCGCCTGGTCGCGGAGGCTTGCTCCGTCCAGCGCACGCTTGTCGCCGACATTCCAGATCAGCGCTTCGTTGTCGGCGCCGACGAAGAAATACCAGGACGGCGCCGAAATGCCCGTGCCGCGCAGGTCGCGATCAACAAGGTTGGTGCCGACGCGAACCTCGGCGCCCGTCCGGGCGACGTTGTTGCCGGCGCGATCCTGCTGGATCTGGGCGCGCGGTACGAAAGAGAGGTCAAGGCCAAGGCCGGTGCTTTCGCCCGAAGCCGCGAAGGAAACTTCTGCGCCCCAGCGTTCGCCAGTCATTGAGCGGATCGGCTGCGGCGTAGCGAGATCGAGGGCTTCAAACCGGGCGGCCGTCAGCGGGGCCGACATGTTGCCGGGGCTGAAGTCGTTGCCCACACGCAGCGGCAGGCCGGATTGCGGCTGTGTCGGCTGCGAGAAAATGATGTCCCGATGGGGCCCTTGATCCGTGAAGGACTGAGGACCATCTACAGGTCCGACCTCAAGGACGATGGCTTCGGAATCGGTTGGGGGTGTCGCGCAACCCAGGCACGACGCCACTACGAAACTGCTTGCTAGACTGGCAATCATTTTAACTGCTCGTCCCAGACATTGAAGCCCCCACGGTGGGCTCGCCTAATTACCAAACTGATAACACGTTTGGCCGAATGACGTTCCCGTGCAGGCGAAATTCTTAGTCTTCCCTGCGGAAATCTTAACTCAGGTCCATCCGCCGAACAACCCACGCGAGAGTGGGTCTCACCAAGCAAAAAGGCGGCCTTTTCAGGCCGCCTTCTTCGTTGCAGTGCAACATATCCCCGGTTTTCAAGCCAATACGTCTATTGGCAGGCTAGGCACTCTTCGTAGTCCGTCTGCGCCTTGTCGTTGAACGTGACGACTTTCTCTTTCTCCGAACCGGCGAATCCCGCCCGCTGGATCGATTTGGAACGGCAGTAGTAAAGCGACTTCAGGCCCTTCTCCCATGCCGTCCAGTGGAGCATGTGCAGGTCCCACTTATCGATGTCGGCCGCGAGGAAGAGGTTAAGCGACTGGCCCTGGCAGATGTACGGCGTGCGGTCGGCCGCCAGCTCGATCACCCAGCGCTGGTCGATCTCGAAGGCGGTGCGGAACACCAGCTTCTCCTGCTCGGTCAGGCACTCAAGGTGCTGCACCGAACCCTCGTTTTCGAGGATCGAGTTCCAGATCGCCGCCGTGTTGTTGCCGGTCTTATCAAGCGCCGCTTCAAGGAAGGGGTTCTTCACCGAGAACGAGCCGGACAGGGTCTTGTGTGTGTAGATATTCGCCGGGATCGGCTCGATCCCAGCCGACGTGCCGCCACAGATGATCGAGATCGACGCCGTCGGCGCAATCGCGAGCTTGTGGGAGAAGCGGGCCATCACGCCGCAATCTTCAGCATCCGGGCAGGCGCCCCGCTCTTTCGCCAGCTTCACCGAAGCCGCGTCCGAACCGCGGCGCAGGTGTTTGAACATGACGTTGTTCCAGGCCTTCGCCGTGGCCGATTCCATCGCAACATTCTGGCTCTGCAGGAAGGAGTGGAACCCCATCAGGCCGAGGCCAACCGAGCGCTCGCGCTTGGCGGAGTAAACGGCGCGAGCCATTTCCGGCGGCGCGCGCTTGATGAAGTCTTCCAGCACGTTGTCGAGGAAGCGGAACACGTCTTCGAGGAACATCTCCTCGCCCTTCCACTCCAGGAATTTCTCGGCGTTGACCGACGAGAGGCAGCACACAGCCGTGCGGTCCATGCCTTTATGGTCGAGGCCGGTGTGAAGCATGATCTCCGAGCACAGGTTGGACTGGCGAACCTTGAAGCCAAGCTGTTTCTGGTGAGCCGGCATCGCGTTGTTCACCGTGTCGGTGAACAGCAGGTAGGGCTCGCCCGTGGCCATGCGCAGTTCGAGAATCTTCTGCCACAGCTTGCGGGCCGAGATCTCTTTCAGCACGACGCCGTCTTTCGGCGACTTCAGGCCGAACTGCGCATCCTGACGGACCGCTTCCATGAACTCGTCGGTGATGTTGATGCCGTGGTGCAGGTTCAGCGACTTCCGGTTGAAGTCGCCCGCGGCTTTGCGGATCTCGAGGAACTCTTCGATCTCCGGATGGAAGACGTCGAGATAGCAGGCAGCCGAGCCACGGCGCAGCGAGCCCTGGCTGATCGCAAGGGTCAGCGAATCCATCACGCGGATGAAGGGAATGATGCCCGACGTCTGCCCGTTCTGGCCGACCTTCTCGCCGATCGAGCGGACTTCGCCCCAATACGTGCCGATGCCGCCGCCGTTGGACGCCAGCCAGACGTTCTCGTTCCAGGTCTCGACAATGCCGTCGAGCGAATCGGAAACGCCGTTCAGGAAGCACGAGATCGGCAGGCCGCGATCCGCCCCTCCATTCGACAGGACCGGGGTAGCCGGCATGAACCAGAGCTTCGAGATATAGTCGTAAATCCGTTGCGCATGTTCGGCATCGTCCGCATAGGCGGTCGCGACTCGCGCGAACATCTGCTGGTAGCTCTCACCGGGGAGCACATAGCGATCGTCCAGCGTCTTCTTGCCGAAGTCGGTCAGGAGGACATCACGGGAGGGGTCAATCTTGACCCCCGAAACCACCCGCAGGGTGGCCTGCGCCTTGGGTTTCCCACGGCGGGCGGCGGTCTTTTCTTCGGCGGTAACGGCTTCTGCGGACATCGAATTCTCTCGTTAGCAGCCAAAATTAGTTAATTCCGGCCAGAACCGGCGAAACCCAACTGATTGGTGTCCCGCGCCAGCCCCGACGCTACATATAGTGTCGTCACATCCCTAATGGACCGTCAACACACCGGGGGCGGGAATCTTTTCGCTTATCCACCGCAGAGAAATTAGTGGATTTAAACCTCGTTAACCATTGCCGGGGCATACGCCCCGCTCTCTGGTCGACTCGGCTGTCCGGGGCCTCCTGAAAGCGCCGCTTTCACAGGCTCAGGATATCCGGTCGATCCGGGCCCATCGCGCCCGAGGCCAGCATTTTCAGTCCCTGGAAGACAAAGCGCCAGCCGCAGGCCAGGCAGTGTCGCCGATCCGCGTCACCGTGAATTCGATGAACTTCACCGGCTCCGCGCTCCTGGAAATCCGCGTGCCCGTCTCCGTCCAGACGCCGTCCTTGATGATCGCCTCGTACGCGATTTTCATCTCGGGACCGGCCTGGATTTGCCACGTGAAGCCGGTCGCTGTCGGCACGATCGGAAAGTCGCCAACCCGTCCGCTCGAATAGGAGCGCATCGAGTACGCCTTCGTCTCCGGGCTGTACGAAATTACCGCGAACGCGCTGAAGCTGAGTTCGCCACTCGCCTCATATCCCCTGCCCTCGATCACGCGCACCGTTCCATCGAGCATCGTGCCCACCCGCTCGGTCTGCACCATCGGATGCCAGCCGCCGTCACCGCGCAGCGACTTCGCCGGCCCGCGCCATTCCCCGTCGAGCATGGCCAGCGCCTTCATCGCCTCACGCTGCGCCGACATCGCCGCTTCGGCACTGTGACCGGGCTGCGCCAATGCCGGTGCAGCCAACGCCAGCGACGCGGCGGACAGGAACACAGTCAGAACCATCGATCGCATGATCCACATCCTTCCCATGTGATTGCGAAAATGGTTTCCCCGCGACGTAAGCTTGTCAACGCCCCACAGCAGTCTTGCCGAACCCCGGAGCGGACTGGATAGATCAGGCCAGCAAAATTGGGAGGAACGGGCATGGCGAAAGCAAAGGGACGAACAACTCTGATCAGCGCCATGGCGGTGGCCATCGCATGCGCGGGCGTGCCAGCCCTGATCGCCGTCGCCGCACCGGCGCCTCAACAACCGGCCGCGACACAAGCCGACACGCTGATCCATGCGGGCCGGGTTCTCGCCGATCCGGCAAGCGGGCGCGTGCTGAACGAGCAATCGATCCTCGTGCGCAACGGGCGCATCGTCAGCATCAGCGCGGGCTATGCGATCCCGGCCAGTGGCGCCGTGGTCGTCAACCTGAAGAACAGCTTCGTCCTCCCCGGCCTCATCGACAGCCACGTCCACCTCGCCAGCGAGCAGGGACCCGACAGCCGCATCAACGGCTTCCTGAAGACACAGTCCGACGCCGCGATCGACGCCGCAGGCTTCGCCCGCATCACGCTCGAAGCCGGGTTCACCACGGTTGCCGATCTCGGCGGGCCGTCCGAGTCCATCCTAGCCCTGCGCTCCGGCGTCGCGCGCGGCGTCGTGCCCGGCCCGCGCATCATCTCTGCCGCCGGCGGCGTCAGCGTCCATGGCGGCCATGGCGACGCCAACGGGATGCCGCGCGATCTCGCGCTTCACTTCCGTGGCCCCGGCGTTTGCTCCGGCGCTGACGACTGCGCCCGCGCTGTGCGCGAACGCGTTCGAGACGGCGCCGACATCATCAAGATCACGGCGACAGGCGGCGTGCTCTCCAACACGGCTGCTGGACTTGGCCAGCAATTCACCGACGCCGAACTCGCCGCCATCGTCCAGGCCGCTCACGCGATGGGCCGCAAGGTCACAGCCCACGCACATGGCGCGGACGGCATCAACTCCTTCCTGCGTGCGGGCGGCGATTCCATCGAGCACGGCACCTACGCCGATGCGGAGTCAGCCAGACTGTTCAAGGCGAACGGCGCTTACCTGATACCCACCCTGCTGGCCGGCGATTTCGTCGCACGCGAAGCCGCCAAGCCCGACAGCTTCCTGCAGCCGGCGCAAAAGCAGAAAGCGCTCGAAGCCGGCCCCAAGATGCAGGACATGCTGCGCCGGATGCATCAAGCCGGCGTGAAGATCGCGTTCGGCACCGACACCGGCGTCTCCGCTCACGGCGACAACGCGCAGGAGTTTGCGCTGATGGTGAAGGCGGGCATGACGCCGCTGCAGACTATCCAGGCCGCGACCGTCAACGCAGCTGACCATTTCAGCCTGTCCTCAGAGATCGGCTCGATCTCTGCCGGAAAGGCAGCGGACATCATAGCCGTAAATGGCGACCCGCTGAGCAATGTCCGCGAACTGGAGTCGATCGACTTCGTGATGAAGGCGGGGAAGGTGTTCAAGCAGTAGGCGCTGGTCAGCACGCCCTCACAAATTCAACAGCGTTGGGTCTCCACCCTGTGCGGCGATGTTGACCGTGACTGTCCGCTCTGTCGCGAAGCGCGCGAGATAGTGTGGGCCGCCGGCCTTCGGGCCGGTGCCTGACAGGCCCGAGCCGCCGAAGGGCTGCACGCCCACGACCGCGCCGATGATCGAGCGATTCACATAGACGTTGCCTGCGCGCACCGCCGCCTTCACTTTCTCGGCGAAGCCTTCGAGACGCGAGTGAACGCCGAGCGTCAGGCCATACCCTTTCGCAGACAATTCGCCGCCGACCTTTTCGATGTCATCCGGGTCGTAGCGGATGACGTGCAGGATGGGCCCGAAGACTTCCTTGTCGATCTGGCTGAGCGATTCCAGTTCGAGGATGGCGGGACCGAAGAACGTGCCCTTGTCGCGCAGCGCGCCGATATCGCGTTGCCAGAGCTTTGCCTGCCCTTTCATCTTCGTCAGATGCGCATCAAGCAGGCCGCGTGCTTCCGCGTCGATGATGGGGCCGACATCGGTGGCGGGATCGGCGGGATCGCCGATCACCAGCACTTCCATTGCGCCCTTGATCATCTCGACCGTCTCGTCGGCCGTCTCATGGGGCAGGAGCAGCACGCGCAAAGCCGAGCACCGTTGCCCCGCAGACCGGAAGGCCGACATGATGACATCGTCCACCACCTGCTCTCGAAGGGCCGTGGTATCGCAGAACAGGGCGTTGAGACCGCCGGTCTCGGCGATCAGCGGTGCAATCGGCCCATCCTTCGCGGCGAGCGTGCGGTTGATGATGCGCGCGACTTCGGTGGAGCCGGTGAAGGCGACGCCGCCGCAACGCGGATCGCCGGTCAGTTTGCCGCCAACCCTGCCGTCGCCCGTGAGAAGGTGCAGCGCTTCGACAGGCAGGCCCGCCGCATGGAACAGCTTCACGGCTTCGAATGCGATGATGGGCGTCTGCTCGGCCGGCTGTGCCAGCACCGGGTTGCCCGCCGCGAGCGCGCCAGCGATCTGGCCTGCAAAGATAGCGAGTGGGAAGTTCCACGGGCTGATGCAGACGAACACGCCGCGCCCCATCATCTCAAGACCGTTGGTCTCGCCTGCCGGGCCTGGCAATGTCTCCAGCCCCTTGAACTTCGTTTCGGCTTCCACGGCGTAGTAGCGGCAGAAGTCGACCGCCTCGCGCACTTCTGCGATGCAATCGTCGAGCGTCTTGCCGCCTTCGCGCGCGAGAATGGCGATCAGGCGATCCGTATCCTGCTCCATGGCGTTGGCCATGGCTTCGAGAATGTCTGCGCGCTTGGCCCCGCCGATGGCGTTCCAGTGTGGCTGGTAATCCAGTGCGGATGCATAGGCGGCATCGATGTCAGCGTCTGAGGCGGAGGCGACGCGGCCGACAATGCGGGCAGCATCGGCCGGCGTTTTTGCGTCCTCGCCTCCAGAAGGCGAAACCTTGCCTGCGATGATGGAGCCTGCCGCGATGGGCCCCGCTTTGTCGAGCGCAACAACGGCATCGGTCACGCGATCACGCACGGCCTTCTGGCTGAAGTCGAGTCCACGCGAATTCACCCGCGAGGCGCCGTAAAGCCCCGGCGGTGGCGGGATGCGCGGATGGCGCGACGGCGCTGCGGAGAGAAGCGCATAGGGGTCCGTCGCAATGCGCTCAGCCGGCACGTCTTCATCGAGGAAGGAGTGAACGAAGGACGTGTTCGCGCCGTTCTCCAACAAGCGCCTGACCAGATAGGGCAGAAGGTCCTGGTGAGCGCCGACGGGCGCATAGATGCGTACCGACCGCTCGCGCCCTGCGGCCTTGTAGAGCGCGACGCCCATGCCGTGCAGACGCTGGAATTCATAGGCGTTGTTGCCCGCCCGCTTGGCCATCAGCTCGATCGCCGCCAGCGAATGCGCGTTGTGCGTGGCGAACTGCGGATAGATCGACGGGCCGGTTTCGAGCAGCGCTTTCGCGCATGAGAGATAGGAAACGTCTGTCGCCTGCTTGGTCGTGAACACCGGATAGTCCGGCTGGCCATCGACCTGCGCGCGTTTCACTTCCGAATCCCAGTAGGCGCCCTTCACGAGGCGCACCATCAGACGGCGATCCGTCTCTCGCGCCAGATTGCCCAGCCAGCCGACCACAGCTTCGCCACGCTTCTGGTATGACTGCACGGCAAGCCCGAGGCCGGTCCAACCTGCCAAATCTTTCTCGCGCGCCAGCTTCTCCAGAAGCTGAAGCGATAGCGCGAGGCGATCCGCTTCCTCCGCATCGAGCGTGAAATTGATATTCTGCTTCGCCGCCAGCTTCGCGAGTTCGACGACCATCGGATAAAGCTCACGATGCACCCGCTCGCCCTGCACGGCGCGATAGGCGGGATGCAGCGCAGAGAGTTTCACGGAAATGCCGTCGGCGGTCTCCGGCCGGTCGCCGGTCTTCGCCTTTCCGACTTCACCGATAGCGTTCGCGTAGCTGTCAAAATAGCGGCGCGCGTCCGCCGTTGTGCGAGCGCCCTCGCCCAGCATGTCGAAGGAGTGCGAGGCGGCCTCGCCCTTCTTCACCGTGCGCTGGCCGCGCTTGAGCGCTTCGCCAATGGTGCGGCCCATCACGAACTGCCCGCCCATGATGCGCATCGCCTGCATCATCGCGGCGCGGATCACCGGCTCGCCCGCCTGCAGCACCATGCGGCCGACGAAGCCTGCGGGGTCGTGCGCGGCGTCTTCTGGTGGACGAACAAGGCGTCCGGTGAGCATCAGGCCCCAGGTCGAGGCATTGACCAGAAGCGAGTCGGACTTGCCATTATGGTCGCCCCACTCGCCGGTCGATATCTTCTCCGCGATCAGGGCATCAGCGGTATCGGCATCCGGCACGCGCAGCAGCGCCTCGGCGAGGCACATCAGCGCCAGCCCTTCCGGGTTCGACAGGCCGAACTCCTCCAGGAAGCTCTCCATCAGGCCCGACTGCCGCGTCTCCGCCCGGGCCTTGAGCACGATGTCGCGGGCCGCAGCGGCCGCAGCGCGTCGCTCCGCCGCATCCAGCGCGGGGTTATTGAGAAGCTCCGCGATGCGCCGCGACTCATCCTCGAATTTCCCGGCGTCCAGCGCATCGGGATACTGCAACACGGCTGCGATCTGCTTTGTCATGACGAACCTGACCCCACGGCGAAGCCCACGAATCGAGCTCTGACGCCATATTCTGACCTAACCATGGACGTAACCCGTCCCAGCCCGCTATCAAACGCCGCCGCAACGGAAAAAGGAACCGCGCCAGATATGCGGATCATGCTTGTCACAGACGCCTGGGATCCGCAGGTCAACGGCGTCGTGCGCACGATGAAGCGCGTGATCACCGAATGCGAGCAGATGGGCCATACGTGGGACATCGTCTCTCCCAGCGGCTTCAAGACAATACCCCTGCCGACCTATTCCGAAATCCGGCTCGCCTTCGGCGCCAAGAAGGTGATCGAGGAACGCTTCCTGGAGTTTGAACCCGACGCGGTTCACATCGCAACCGAGGGGCCGCTTGGATGGGCGGCGCGCGCCGTCTGCCTGCGTCACAAGTTTCCCTACACCACCAGCTATCACACCCGCTTCCCGGAATACGTCAACGCGCGCTTCAAGTTCGTGCCTGTGTGGGCCGGCTACATGGTGTTCCGCGAGTTTCACAAATACTCTGGCCGCGTGATGGTGGCGACGCCATCCATGCGCGATGAACTTGCGGCGCGTGGCTTCAAGAACATCGCTCCGTGGTCGCGCGGCGTTGACACGGATCTCTTTCATCCGGCGAAACGCCAGGAGGATCGCGGGCCCTTCAAGGGCATGAAGCAACCGATCTGGCTCAATGTCGGGCGGGTAGCGGTCGAGAAGAACATCTCCACATTTCTCGAAACGCCGCTTCCCGGCACGAAAGTCATTGTCGGCGAAGGCCCACAGCTCGAAGCACTGAAAGAGAAGCACAGGGACGCGCATTTCCTTGGCGTGAAACAGGGCGAGGAGCTGGCCGCCTGCTTTGCCAATGCCGATGTGTTCTGTTTCCCCAGCCTGACCGACACGTTCGGACTGGTCGTGCTGGAAGCCATGGCGGCGGGCACGCCCGTCGCTGGCTTCAACGTACCCGGCCCGCGCGACCTGATCCCTGGAACAGGCGCCGGCGCGGTGAACGATGATCTGGCGACGGCCTGCATGGAAGCGCTGAAGTGCTCGCGTGAGGTGACGCGCGCCTATGCAGAGACCTATTCATGGCGCGCCTGCGCCGAGCAGTTCATCAACAATCTCGAGCCGCTGCCAGTGCCGGAACGGCGCAAGTTCTGGAAGCGCCTCGCGCGCCTGCGCCACGCCCTGCGTATCCGCCGCCGCAAACCCAAGCGCGGGGACAAGGCAGATACGCCTCCCTCGTCCACGGCGCAGGCCAAGGCGGACTGATTCATCCTTCAGGCGAAGCCGGCGCGCCCGTCCCGCGTTGAAGCGGAATGGCTGGGCTGACGTGTAAGGTTAATCCCTTTTCGCCTCCCCCCGGCGATCACGCCGCAGGCACGCAATTTGCGAGTCGCCGTGCTGGGCCCATTCAGACCCGGCCCGAAACGCATCGCATGGTTTCCAAGATCGCCCTCGCCGCCGCCGCAGTTCTTGTGGTCACGCCCGCTGCCGTCACGGTTATGATTCCGGAACGGCCGGACAGCGCTGCAGCGCGATCGGTCGCACTCAGCGATCCCATTCTCGCCTTCACGCAGATGGGTGATCGCATTCAGGTGCGGTTGCGCCCCGCCGCCAACGAAGCCGAACGCGATGCACGGCGTCACGTCATGGTCCGAACAGCCGCGGGCGAAGAGATGTCGATCCCGCTGAAGGCCGGCCAGACCTGGGCCAGCGCCGAACTGGCCGGAGACATGGCCAGCTCGGACGAACTGATCATCAGCGTCGACTAGTGGCTTAGTCCACCGGATTCCCGTCTGCATCGACGACGTGAACGTCGCCAATGTTGAGCTCGCGAACACCCTTCTCGATCTTTGCGCGATCGCCCACAATCACCCAGACATGGTTCTGGTTGGGAATGATCGTTTTCGCCATCGCCTCGATCTCGGCGGGCGTCACGGTGCGATAGGTGTCGGCATACTGCACCCAGTAATCCTGCGGCAGATTGTACAGGTGAATGTCCTGCAGCGTGCCCAGCACGGCGTCTGCCGTCTCCCAGCGGCTCGACATGCCGAGCAGCGTGTTGGTGCGCACCGTGTTCAGCTCGGCATTGGTCGGCGGCCGCCTGCCGACAATGTCGGTCAGCTCCTTGCGAAGCTCGATCAGCGCGCCCTTGGTCTGGTCGGTCTGCACAGGCGCCGAGACCATGAACGCACGCGGACCGCGGCTCGCCGCCATTGAAGACCGCGCACCGTATGACCAACCCTTGTCCTCGCGCAGGTTCATGTTCACGCGGCTGGTGAAGTTGCCGCCGAACAGC
>JAUYSA010000306.1 GCA_030696545.1 Hyphomonadaceae bacterium | reverse complement strand
GCGATCCAGGCCATACAGCGCGCGCAGGGGATCCACCCCCCGCCAGAGCCCTTCCAGCTGTCCCGCTGGCGTGCGGCGCAAGCTCAGGGGGCGGAGGTCCTTGCCCCCCTCCGCCTGGTCGAAGCGGCACACCAGGAACAGCAGCCGGCCGGCTTCATCGCGGTATTCCCAGGCATGCGACGGTGCGCCTAGCTTGGGATGGCGCGCCGGTCGGGCCGGCGCATCGTCGGGCACGGGTAGCACGCACTCGCCGGCCGAATGGGCCGCGCCAATTTCCGGGCCTTGGCGGGGTTTGGGCGGGGCGGCCGGTGCCTTCGCCTTGGCGGATGCCCCGGCGGCCTGCGGTGCGCCATCCTTGCGGGCCGGCACGGCAATGCTGAAGTGTTGCGCCAGTCGGCGGGCCGCGTCGGATTGCTTTTCGTCAGCCAGGTACGCAGCCAGGGAAACCAGATCAAGGCCACTCGCGCCGATGGCGAAGTCTCCCCAGGCGCCTGACGTGGTGTTGATGCTGAAACTCCCCGGCGAGTTGTCCGGCCGGCGAGGATTCAGCGGCAGGTATTCCGGCCCCTGGTGCTTGCCGTTCGCCAGCCCGAGAAATGACATCGTGTCGGCGAAGCTCGCCAGGGCAGCCGCAGCGACACGCGGAATCCATGAATCGGCGTTCATTGTGGCACCCCGCCGACCGTCGCCCGGCTGAAACACTCGATAGCCTTGCCGGTGTCCATGGCGTTTGAAAGCCCGTCCCAATAGGCCAGCGCCATGCCTTCGGCGGTGGCGAGGATCGCGGCATCGATGGCCACCTGGTCGCCATTGGCAGCGAGTGCCTTTTGCACCAGGTCCGCAAGCGGCACGCGGGTTATCGTCACCAGGTTATCGAAGTCCATTGCGGGCCTCCTGGTAGCCGGTGCCCAGCTTCTTGAACTCTTTCGGCAGGCGGGTGCGGATGTAGTCCGCCATCGCCTCGATAGCGGCGCGGGCCTTGGTATCGAAGGCCGGCCGCATGAATGGCTTGGGCCGTGCGCCGGGATGGTCGACCAGCTCTTTCAGCAGGCCGGCGAGAAACAGGCTCTTGCGGCTCTTCGGCTTGATCCAATGCCGGGCCGTGCCGAATTCCACGAAGTGCGCATAGAACGGCGCGTGATAGTCGGGCTTGCCGCTCGCGCTGGCAGTCTTGTAGGCGGCGCCCTTGATTGCCTTCCCGGATGCATAGACCTTGAACCGGCCGCCCGCCTTGACGGTGGCCACCAGCTTGCCGCCAGGGAAGGGCCGCACGGATACGCGGATGGATTCCCGAAGCTGGCCAGTCTTTACGGGGACCAGTCGCCGGGCCTCGTCGGCAATCACGTTGGCGCCGGCCCGCAGCGCGCCGCGCAACACGTTGGCTTCGATCTTCGCGGGGAGTTGGTCAAGCGTTCGCTGCAGCTCGGCAAGGCCGTGGATATGCACCGTGCCGCCGATGTTGTTGGAGCTGTTCCAGACGGTCATGGTGCAACCTCCCCGCCGCCCATGCCTACCGCTTCGCCGCGCTCGCGTTCCAGCAACCCGTCGACGGCATCGTCAAGTGTATCGAGGCGGGTTGCCAACAGATCGGCAACGGTGGCCAGGCCATCGGTTAGCGCCGTGTCGCCGCTCAGGCGCTCCGCCAGGTAGAAGATTGCAGACGCCTGCACACAGCCGGCGAGTATGGCAGGGTGCTTTGCCGCGTAACCTTCGCCGAATTTGCCGTCTATCAAGTCCTGCAAGGTGCCGAGTAATTCATAGACGGACTGCATAGCGGCATCCTCAAGCATGGTGATGTTCACGCCGTCCGCCTTACTCATGATGCGCCACCGGCGCCGGGCGCAAGTGCCCAGGCGGGCCGTTCCTCAATCCACAGATCGGACGCGCCGGGGTCAATGCCCGTTATCAGCGTTTCCCGCGCCCGCTCGGTCAGGCGCGCATTCGTGAGGGCGTCGATACTGGCGATGATCGCCGGCAGTCGGCCGGGGTGGTGCAGGGCGATTTCCAGAAACTCACCCATGCGGCAGATGAAGGAAAACCGCACACCATCCGCGCCAGGTGAAAGCGGCATCATCGTATCAACGATATCGAGAATCAGCGATTGCGCCGGGTCGGCTGCAAATGCATCGTTGCCGTAGAGTGGCCAAGGGCGCAGCAGCTTCAGGGTAGCATCGCCGATCAGCGCACCCAGCGAATACACCCCCGCGCCGATTGGGTCGGCATGGATAACGGGCGTCAGCATGGGCGCTTTGCCAATGACATGAAACGCCATCGCCCGGAAGTTTGGAAGCTGGCCTATGTGGGCGCTGTTGTTCTCGCCGATATGGAAGTCATGAGGCGGCAGCGGTGCGGTTGCCTGGTCGAAAGTCGGCGCTGGTGGTACGGCGAACAGGCGGCGCGGGGGCGCGGTGCGGTCGCTCATGATTGTACTCCCACACCACGCGAGGCCGCAACGCGCTCACGCAACCAGGCATCTATCTCCGATGCCAGCCAGCCGACAGACTGCGCGCCTAGTTGAATCGGTTTGGGAAAGGTGCCGGCAGAAACACCAGCATAGATGGTGGAGCACGAAAGCCCCACGCGGTCCTCAACTTGCTTGCGCCGGAGTATTTTCAACTCGGCATTTTCCGCAAACGCGGTTTCGTTTCTCGTTGGCATGATTGCATCCTTTGCAAAGCGTTCCGTTACGGGTGTAACGCAAACGTCTAGGACGAAATTAGCCAGGCATAGACAAGCGGACTAGGTTGTTTTGGTGCGGCGTTTTCGCTGCGAAAATAACTTACTGATGCCAAACCATTAAGCGGTCCAAACGCCATTGGTCAAGGCAAAAGTGCGGGTCAAATTTATTTAGGGCCTCGGCCAGAATTCCTCGCACGCGCTCATTTGATAGGACGTATCCAGCCGCCGACAGGGCGCATCCGAGAGCAGTTGCAGCGGGACCATTACCGTAAAGCGTTGGCCTCTCGTTGCCAGCCGCCAGCCACAGGTGCAGGAAGAAATCGGCAGCCATCGGAATTTCCGGCTTAGTGCGCGGCTTCGGATTTTCATCAGCCAGGCGGTCGGCCGTTTCTGCCAGCTCACGCAATTGCGAGAGCAGAATTTTGTAACGGGCAGCGTTATTGCCGGGATATGGAATCGGAAGGCCATCAGCGCCAACCTCAGGAGGCGGATCATCGTCAAATCTATCCTCAAGATAGGACCACTCTTGCCCGTCGAGCAAAGCAGCGGTGGACCTCAGCTTGGTTGCCAGGCCTTGGTGCCGGCGCGAATCTTCGCTAAAGTCATACCCGTTGGTGCGGAGAACAGATAGCCACTCGGACAGCTTTTTAAGGCTGGCTGCTAGGTCAAGCTCAGGGTATTGCTTCGCGGACATAATCGCACCCCTTGTGCGCCCCTTAATTCAGGATCGCCGCGCCAACCGGGTAAGGGTGCCCGGTGTTCGCCCTTGGGATTCGCCGCAGGCTAGGCGCAGCGAAAAGCTGCGATGCCCAGGAAGCGGGCAATTTCATTCCCAGTGTTTCTTTCTCTGCGCCTCGAAGTCGTAGCGCACAACACCTTCACGGATGGCACGCAGGCCGATGATTGCCGCCGCCGCGAGTGACTCAGAAAACCCGGTTTCGATGCCCCACCCAAACGGCTGCCAGCCGGGGTTGTTCATCGCAAAGCAAATGGCGTCGAATGCCTCATCCTCATCATTGGCAGCCAGCGCCTCAACCTCGGTAAAAAGATGCGCGCCGATCTGCTTGCCGTTGTGCCAGCAAGCCGCTTGATCGTGAGGTACTGACCAGTTCTGCATCCCGCCGTTCTCGTCGCGCCGCGTGAATGACAAATCATCCCTTGACGCTATGGCGGGGTGCCCGGCGCTCATTGCCAGGACAGAGAGGGCGCTATCCCCGTAGATATGATCTGTAGAATTGTTTGCAGCCATGCTTGCATCTCCTATC
>JAUYSA010000265.1 GCA_030696545.1 Hyphomonadaceae bacterium | reverse complement strand
ACGAGAGGAAGTCGTCGGGAACGTCTTCGTTCACGACCTCATCGTACATCTGGCGAAGGCGCCGCCCGATCGGATCCTGCCGGCGGCGAGCAACACGGGCGTCCACAGGTTTGGCGCCCGCGTCCCCTCCCGAATTATCTTTTCCCATTTTTCGGTACAACTTTGGCTGCTCTTGGGTTTCTGTTGCGCGAATTTCCCCGCTTCAGGCCCAGAACGCGGGTGAACACATGATGGTTCCGCAATATCTGAAAAAAGATGGAACCCGGGTTCCATGACGGCGTTTCAGGTCTCTGTTAGGGCTATATTTAAGACGTGTGGGAGATTTCATGAGCCTGGTTCAGAAACTTGGACCTCATTTGCCGTATCTGCGCCGCTATGCTCGCGCGCTGACCGGAACACAGAAAAGCGGCGATTCCTATGTGAAAGCGGCCCTTCAGGCGCTTGCATCGGGAACGCAGGACCTCGACGAGCTGCCGCCGCGCGTGGCGCTTTACAAGCTGTTCCAAGCCATCTGGGGCGCTACCGGCGCCAAGCTGGAAACGCCGCCCGAGACCGGGGACACGGTTTCCCAGCGCGTCATGCGCATCCCTCCCCGCCATCGTCAGGCTTTCCTGCTGACGGCTCTGGAAGGGTTCACGATCGACGAAGCGGCCCAGATTCTCGACGATAACGCCGAGAATGTGCGCTCGCTGATCGCCCGTGCGCAGCGCGATATCGAGGCCGAGCTGGCCACGGAAGTGCTGATCATCGAGGACGAGCCGGTTATCGCTGCGGATATCGAGGCGCTGGTGCTGGATCTTGGCCATCGGGTTTCGACGGTTGCGACGACGCGGACGGAGGCTGTTGCGGCTGTGAAGCTGCGCCGGCCGGGTCTGGTGCTGGCGGACATCCAGCTGGCTGACGGTTCGTCAGGCATCGATGCGGTGAACGACATCCTCAAGGGCCACGACGTGCCGGTGATCTTCATCACGGCGTTCCCGGAGCGTTTGCTGACAGGCGAGAAGCCGGAACCGGCCTTCCTGATCACCAAGCCGTTCCAGCCGGAAACGGTGAAGGCGGCGATCGGACAGGCGCTGTTCTTCCATGTGGAGCGGCCTGTTACAGCCTAAATCCAATTTCACGAATGACCACAAGGCGCGCAGGGCTTCTGCGCGCCTTATTCGTTAAAATTTTCATAAACTGCGCGGAACTCTGCTCGGCCCCTACACGTACAGATCATGGCAAGGGGCTTTGTCATGACCGTACTCAGAAACATCATTTCCGCTTCTGTCTTGTTCGCCGCATGTGCTGGCTTCCAGTCAGCAGCCAGCGCGCAGACCGTGAAGCAGGCGTCGCTCAGCACGAGCAAGTCCGCTACTGCGGCGTCGAGCTGGGCCTGCCAGGCCAAGGTGGTCGAGATCGCTCCGGTGTCGCAGGACACCAATGGGCGGCCGACAGCCTGGGTGATGGTGCATCGGGTGCAGGGCGAGATCATTGCGGCTGAGCGGCTGAGCGCAAGCGAAGTCGAACAGGTTCGCCGCCTGCCCTGTCAGGGCGACCGGATGGAAGCGCCCCCGCCGCTGGTTGGCTAATCCGAGACGCTACCTAGATCGCTTCGCCGGGCGCGGTGCGCAGGGGAGCAGACGGGCTGGCAGCAACGTCGGCCGTATCCCCCGTTTTTTTGAACAGAACATCGATCTGGTTGAAGGTCGGCGAAGGCGCCGGTCCGGCAGCTTGAGCGGCTATCCGAATGCTTTCGACTGACACGCCCTTCGCAATCAGGTCGTCCGCCACAGCGGACAGGCGGGCCAAGGCAAGCTCAACCGCCCTTTTTCCATCAGCGCGAGCATCGATGCGCGCGACGAGGTCTATGCGATCTGGCTGGCAATTCGCGGCAGTTTCGCTGATGCGGCCGATCAGGGCGAGCGCTTCAGGCGAGGCCGTGATTTGGCCGGATGCGAAATAGATTGAAAGGCGCGCACGCGGACATGACACAAATTCGGACGGCGCCGACGCCGTTTGCGCGCGAGCGCCTGTCGCCGACAGGACAAGAGCGACGGAAGCGCCAATGAATCCGAGAATACGCATCATGGTTACTTGCACGAGGGCAGCCCTAAGGCCGCCGGTGCCGCCTGCTAATGCAGGACAGGCGCCGCACAAAAACGCCACGCGCGATGGTTATCGGCGTGGCGTTCTGTACGATTACGGGTAGGCGTCGTTTTTACTGCGCGTTCTCGGCAGCCTTGTCGACGGCAGTGCCCGCCGCGGTCACATCTTCACCAACACCTTCAACCGTGTTGCAGGCAGCGGCCGAAGCCGCGAGCAGGAAGGCGAGAGCTGCAAAAGCCGTCTTCATAAGTATCTCCATGTCCCGTCGGCGTAATTCACCGACCGTCACCTGAACGCCAAGCCAGTGGCCGGGTTCCATAAACAAGCGGCAATTCATTCGCTTGCGAAACGACGCCTGACCGACCTGCTGCGGAACGCGCTGCAGGTATCGGCGTTGGTCAATCAACGTTTAGACAAATGGTGGAGGAGTGAACCATGCTTGGTTGGGCGCTTGTATTTTTCGTTCTGGCTCTTGCCGCGGCAGCCTTCGGCTTTGGCGGCATCGCAGGGACGGCCGCGTCGATTGCGCAGATCCTGTTTGTTGTGTTCCTCGCCCTGACAATCCTCGCCTTTGTTGTGCGCGCGGTGCAGGGACGCTCGGTTCTTTAGCCACACCCTTCCTGTCCATATGAGTGAGCGAGGCCGGT
This sequence comes from Hyphomonadaceae bacterium, assembly GCA_030696545.1. Classification (GTDB taxonomy): domain Bacteria; phylum Pseudomonadota; class Alphaproteobacteria; order Caulobacterales; family Hyphomonadaceae; genus UBA7672. The sequence continues at coordinate 2,558 of JAUYSA010000265.1, read as the reverse complement.
CAAAAACCGGCCTCGTTTTTGTGCGTCTGACATAGCGTTCCGATGCAAGGCGGCGTCGACGGCGCCGTGGTTTTGCGCAGCTGTCGCGCAAACGGCCCTGCACAGGTGACTTGTCACACGGTCATGATTGCCCACGCGCGGGGAGTGGATAATGCTGCATGCCGCATACACAATCGTGGAGCAGTCATGTCCGGCATTTCGCCCAAAGAAGAGTTTGTCGACGGCGCCGGCAATCTGAAAATCTTCCTACGGTCGTGGCGCCCTGCTGGCCGCGCGCGCGGCGTGGTCGTCATCAGCCATGGCTTCAATTCACACAGCGGCCAGTATGTGTGGGCTGCCCAGCAATTCGTGGCAAACGGCTTTGCCGTTTACGCCGCCGACTTGCGCGGGAGGGGAAAGTCCGACGGCCCGCGCTTTCATGTGAAGCAGGTGGCCGAGTACGTCGGCGATGTCGATCTGGCCGTGAAGCTTGCGAAGGCGCGCGAGCCCGGGCTTCCCGTTTTCATGCTGGGTCACAGCGCTGGCGGCGTGATCGCATGCACCTATGCGCTTGATCATCCGGCGGAGCTCGCCGGACTGATATGCGAGAGCTTTGCCTTCCGCGTGCCGGCGCCGCGGCCGGCTCTGGATCTGATCGAATGGATAGGATCGTGGGCGCCGGACATTGGCGTACTGAAGCTGAAGAACAAGGACTTTACGCGCGAGGCGGCTGCACTGGCGGCTTTGAATGCTGATCCGCTGATCGCCAACGAGACACAACCGGCGCGCACCGTCGGCGCGCTGTGGAAGGCAGACAAGCGGCTCGAGACGAGCTTTCCAAAAATCATCCTTCCGGTGCTGATCCTGCATGGCTCGGACGACAAGGCGACCGTGCCGGCGGGCAGCGAGTTCTTCCACAAGACTGCGGGCTCGAAGGACAAGACGCTGAAAATTTATCCAGGCCACTTCCACGACCTGCTGGCCGACACAGGCAAGGAGGCCGTAATGGCCGACATCCAGGCGTGGATCGACGCAAGAATGCCGAAATAGCCTCCGTTAGCGGCCATTCCGGCCGGTTGGCCTCGCCCCAAAAATGCGTATTGTGCCGCCCTTCCCGGTGGGGCCTGTAGCTCAATGGTTAGAGCCGGCCGCTCATAACGGTCTGGTTGCAGGTTCGAGTCCTGCCGGGCCCACCAACTCTCTGTCGACCGCGCACTTCTGGAAGGCGGACGAGTTTCAAACCTGGAGTTCGAATCTTCAAGAAGCGCACTTCGAGGCGATGACCATCGATGAGACGTCGCGGATGAATAGTCGAACACATCGGCTGGCGGCGGGAGTATGTTAGAATCGCACCATGACCCTGGACGCGGCTGCAATCAAACGGAGCGATTACCTGCTCTATCTGGTCGGCATCGCGCTGAGCGTGCCGCCTTTGATCAGTCTGGTGCAGCGGCAGTTTGGCTTGCCCGTGGCAGGGGAAATCGAGCAGCTGGTGAGTGGGTATCGCTCGCTTTCGGCAGCGATTGCGCATGTGGTGCATGGCCCGTTGCTGGCGGTTTCCCTGCCGCCGCCCCCGCCGCTGATCGACCTTCAGATCCTGTCGTTTGCCGGCATGGGCATGATGACCAAGGGAATGCAGCGCCCGGGCGAGAAGTTCGACTGGCTGGGCGGGCTGACATGGAGCGTGGTTTCGTTCGTGTGCGGATATCTGCTGATCGGGATACTGGTGGTGGGCGCGATCCTCGCCCTTGTGATCACCAAGCCGATGATCGCTTTCCGGTCTGACCATTATATCGAGACGACGCCGGTTCTGGAGGGGTTACAGGGGCGGTTGCGGCGCGAGCGGGAGATGCGGCTGGAGCGGGATCTTGCGAGAATCATGCTGGTCTCGCTGGCGCTGGCCGGGGGCTATTTCGGGATCAACGCGCTGCTGCTCTGACGTGCCCCGCAGGTAAGGGCGTTGCTTTTCCGCTACGCTGTGAAAGGGTTCGCAGACCGCCACATCACGCCGCCAGTTCGCGCTTGCCGCGCCACAGGCCCGCCCCATTTGGACGGAGAAATCCGTCACGCGTCCGCTATACTCCCCGGACTGACGGACGATGCAACGACCATGGAAAGGTCACACACCATGACACGCCTTGCCCCCGCCCTGCTTGCCGCCACCGTGCTGGCAGGTTGCGCAACAGCACCGATGGCGATGGCCCAGCCACCGATGGGACCGCAACATGGGATGCTGCCGATGAGCACGATCCAGCCTGAGACCACGATCACGCTGACCGGCAAAGGCACTGTCGACCAGGCGCCAGACATTGCGATGATCAGCCTTGGCGTGCAGGTGGAAGCCAAGACCGCCGCGGAAGCGATGGCGCAGCAGGCGGAGAAGATGAATGGCGTGTTCGCCGCCGTGAAAGCCGCGGGCATTGCCGATCGCGACATGCAGACGGGCCAGCTATCGCTGAACCCGGTCTATGAGTATCCGAACAATGCACGTCCGCGCCTTACCGGCTATCAGGCTTCGAACCAGCTCAACATCAAGGTGCGCAAGCTGGATACGCTCGGCAAGACGCTGGACGCCGTAG
>JAUYSA010000234.1 GCA_030696545.1 Hyphomonadaceae bacterium | reverse complement strand
GTCAACCTTGTCTAGATCGAGCGTTGCCGTAATCACGCCGGGATCGACGCCCCCTTCAGCCAGCACCTCGCCCCACGGATCGATGATGAGAGAATGCCCATAGGTTTCACGCCCATCCTCATGCCTGCCGCCTTGCGCTGGCGCTATGATGAAACAACCCGTCTCGATTGCCCGCGACCGCAGCAGGACATGCCAGTGCGCCTCGCCCGTAATCCGGGTGAAAGCTGCCGGAACCGTGATGATCTTGGCGCCGCCCCACGCAAGCGTCCGGAAGAGATCGGGAAAGCGCACATCATAGCAAATTGTCATACCAAGCGTGACTGTAGTAAGGTCGGCGATCACCGCCTCGCTGCCCGCCGCGAAGCTGTCGGACTCGCGATAGATGTTGCCCGCGTTCAACTGAACATCGAACATGTGGATCTTGTCGTACCTCGCGATGATCACGCCATCAGGCCCGATCAGAAAGCTGCGGTTGGCGCATTTGCCGTCGCCAACACGGATCGCGATTGAGCCGATGAGCAGCGTCACCCGCAACTCGGCGGCAAGCGCCATGAACACAGCCAGGCCCGTGTCAGCTTCCTCGGTAGTCGATTTCTCCCACACGGCGCCGGGTTTGCGGTCGAGAAGCGTGGTCATCTCGGGAGTAGCGATCAGCTCGGCCCCTTGCCCCGCCGCTTGCCGGATCAAGGCGGATGCCGCCGCTATATTCTCGGCCACGCCGGTTCCCGACCGCATCTGGACACAGGCGACCCTGATCTGGGACATCGCGAAACGCTCTCCCTGCAGCTTAATCTTCCGCCAGACGTGATTTCCGGCAATCTGCCCCGCTCCGGCAGGCTTTCCTAGCGTTTGGAGCCCCGGTTATAGTTAACCTTGGGAACTCGCTTAATGGGAAGCGCAAGCGTGACAGGCTCTCCTGATGGTACACAGTTTGCTGTTCCTAACGTCAAACAAACCTTCCCCGTGCTTCAACGGACCGAATACGCCTGACCCGCCCCCGGATACGCCATCGGAATGACCACGGCCAACACCAGCACCTTGGGCGCCCCGCCCATCGAATCGCCTGCCGGCTTCCAGCCCGAGCAGCCGCGGTCCCTGCTGAGCTATGCCCGTCACGCCGACCCGTTCGTGATGTTCATCTGGGCGGTGTCCACTACCTTGCCGGTAGGCTTCCTTGCGCCGCTGCGATATCTCGCGGCCGCCTACTTCGCCGGATGCCTGATCCTGTTCGCGCGGCAGACGATGCCTTCCGTTGCTCGCAGTTGGCCGCTGTTTCTCCTGCCGATCCTATGCACGATTTCGGCATTATGGGCGCCTTCGATGGAGGAGGCGCTGCGAAAGGGGTTTTCCCTTGCGTTGACGGGTGCCGTCGCAATCTATGCGGGCACACGGATACCGGGTCGAAAAATCCTAATCGCTTACTTTGCAGCGGAAATGATCGCCGCTTTGATGAGCCTCGGAAACAACTCGATCGACCAGGGCGCATGGACGGGCATATTCGGCCAAAAGAATTTTTTCGCCGTGAATATGTTCATCCTCTATGTCGCCTCTCTAGGCGTCGCCCTCGATCGTGAGAATGGGCGATGGATTCGTAGACTCGCGTGCGCGACAATTCCACTTGCTCTTTTCATGGTGCTGATGGCCAAGTCGGGCACGACAACGGTGCTGTCGCTTGTGACAACTATCGCGATGGTAGGCCACTCGCTCGTCTGGCGGCCGGCGGCACACATTCCGAAAGCGCGCCTTCTGATCGTTATGGTGTTCGCTGTCATTGTTCTGGCGGCCGTATATGTCTTCATTGGCATTCTCCAGCTGGATCTGATGGAAGAGGTGCTGGGAGCGCTTGGTAAGGACTCGACACTCACCGGGCGCACGATGTTGTGGGATATCGCGCAACGCAACATGGACGAGCATCCGTGGACCGGCCTGGGAGCAAATGGCTACTGGCGGGCAGAAAGAGGTATGGCGAATTCCATCCAGCAAATGCTGCAAGGTAATGAAAGATTCTCCGGCTTTAGCTTCCACAACTCATACTACGAAAACGGCTCAAATTACGGTTATCCAGGCTACTGGGCGACGGTGTTTCTGGCAGTGTGGACGTGCTCCAGCGCGGCGCTGACTTGGCTTCGCAACCAGACGTCCAACAACATGGCCTTCTTGGTACTGGCCCTGATGGTGGTTCTGCGCTCGACGAGTGAAGCCGATCTCTCAGGCGAGTTCGGCGGCACCGTCGTGCTGCTGTTCATCGCGGCGTCACGCAAGGAAAACCTCTCCAAAAAGCATCTGACGCCGTCTCCCACCGCACCACCCTTCCCGCCAAGGCCCGCTGGCGCGTGACACGTGGCGGTGCGATGTGCGCGGCGGATGTAGTCGATGTCAGCGTGATTATCGCTGCGTGGAAGGCAGCCGCCTTTATCGAGAAGGCGATTTCCTCCGCGCTGGCATCGACAGGCGTAAGCGTGGAAATCATAGCGGTTGACGACGCTTCGCCTGACGAAACTTTCGAAGTGCTCCGCCGCATTGCCGACGCAGATACGCGCGTAGTCGCGCTGCGCCTACCCTCCAACAGCGGCCCCTCGGCCGCCCGCAATATGGGCATACAGGCCGCGCAGGGGCGCTACATCGCCGTCCTTGACGCCGACGACGCGATGGCTCCCGGACGCCTTGCAGATCTGGTCGCGACAGCGAAAGCCGCCAACGCAGACATCGTCGTCGACAACATGACGGACGTGGACGAGACAGGGCGACCGCTTGCTGCGACCCCGTTCCTTAAATCCGCAGACTTTGCCGCTGCACGCGACATCGACCTCGCAACCTGGATCCGCTTCAACAACCCGATGTCTGGCGGAGATACCCTTGGCTATCTCAAGCCCCTGATCCGTCGTAGCAAATTGGTGGAAACTGGAATCTCGTACGATCCATCGCTACGCAACAGCGAGGATTATTACCTCATCGCAAACCTGCTCGCCGCAAAATCGCGTATGCACTACATTCCATCAGCGGGCTATTTCTACACCCGCTCCCCCGGATCGACCTCGCACCGCCTGAAGCCTGATCAGACACGGGCCTGGCTGGACGCGGAGGCGCGCTTTGTCGCGCAGCACGGCGCAATCCTGTCGGATAAGGAACGAAAAGCTCAGGCACAACGCAGCCGCGCGCTACGCAACGTGAACCAGCTGATCGCCCTCATAGACACATTGAAGACGAGAAAGCTCGGTGCGTCCTTGCGCCTGATGGCGGCGGATCTGCACGGCGCGACCTACGCCTTAGGCGTGCTTTCAAAGGTCGCGTTGGGCAAGATGCTGGGCCGCAAGACCGTCTGATCCGCCTCGGCCACACAGGCCTCCCACATACTTGAAAACGCAAAACCTGACCCCGGCGGATTGCACTGTGGCTGAAGGCCGTTAATTTCCCCCCCCAATAATCGGGACTCAGCAGCCAAACGCCGGGCCCGATCGGGAGGAGATCAAGTCATGTTGAACCGCAGGATCGCGGGCGGCGTTGCCGTTTGCGCAATGGCTGTGGCGCTGGCGTTTGCCTGCTCGCTTCCCGGCGCTGAAACCGTTTCTTCCGCTCAATCGGGCATGGCGGGAGCGGCGAAACCCTATGACGCAACCGAATGGAAATACTGGGGCGGTGATGCCGGCCAGACGCGCTACGCGCCACTCAACCAGGTCAACCTGCAGACAGTGAACCGCCTCAAGGTTGCATGGCGCTGGACCGCCGATACCTCCGGCGACCCCGGCTCCGCCAACTACAAATCCACGCCCCTGCTGGACGATGGCATCCTCTATATCCCTTGGCTCAATCACGGCATGGCGGCGATCGACGCTGGCACCGGCAAGACGGTCTGGACGTTCGAGCCACAACCTGCCGACATCGGCGGCCGCGGCGCCTCGCTCGCTCTGCGCTCGCTCGCTTACTGGACCGATGGCACGGCCAAGCGCGTCTTCCACAATTCCGGCGACGGCCGCCTGATCGCGGTTGATGGGACAACGGGCAAGCCCGCGCCTGGCTTCGGCAAGAATGGCTGGATCAACCTGCGCGAAGGCATCATCGAAGGCACTGACGCCACCGACGTGTCATCAGTCTCTCCCGCGCTGGTCGTTGGTGACATCGTGGTCGTGCAGGTGATCCCGAGCGGCAGCCGCAACAAGCAAGGCGCGCCCGGCAAGATCCGCGGCTTCGACGTTCGCACCGGCCAGATGGTATGGAGCTTCAACCCCATCCCGAAAGCAGGCGAAGTCGGCGCGGAAACCTGGACAGACGGCAGCAATGCCTACACCGGCCAGGCAGGCGCCTGGTCGATGATGAGCGCCGATCCTGAGCTGGGCTATGTCTATATCCCGCTCGAGACGCCAACGAACGAGTTCTACGGCGGGCAACGCCTCGGGGATGGCCTGTTCGGCGAAAGCATCATCGCGCTCGATGCAAAGACCGGCAAGCGCGTGTGGCATTTCCAGATCGTGCATCACGGCCTGTGGGACTACGACATGCCCGCAGCGCCGATCCTTCACGACATCCGGAAAGACGGAAAGACGATCAAGGCCGCTACCTTGCTCACAAAGCAGGGCCTGACCTTCGTGTTCGACCGCGTCACCGGCGAGCCCGTGTGGCCAATCGAAGAACGTCCAGTCCCCGGCTCCGACATACCGGGCGAGCAGCCGTCAAAGACGCAGCCCTTCCCGACCAGGCCCGGTCCCATGCTGCAACTGAACTACGACGAAAACGACCTGATCGACTTCACGCCAGAGCTTCGCGAAGAAGCGAAGAAGCTCGCGTCTGAATACACCAAGGGGCCGCTCTACACGACGCCAACCCTCGTAACACCGACCAACAAAGGCACCTGGATCTATCCCGGCACAGGCGGCGGGCCGAACTGGAACGGCGCGGCCTTCGACCCAGACACCCACATGCTCTACACGCCCGTGCGCCGGAAGCCGCAATATGCAGGCCTCAAGAAGGGCGACCCGAAGACCACCGACATGCACTATTACGGCGGCGGCGGAGGCGCGCCGATCAACGGCCCGCGCGGGCTGCCGATCCTGAAGCCGCCCTATTCCGAAGTGATCGCCACCAACATGGATCAGGGCGAGCACAAATGGCGCATCCCGATCGGCGATGCGGATGACTCGGTGAAGAACAACCCGGCGCTGAAAGGCCTCAACCTCGACTTCTCGAAGATGGGCAAGTTCGATGTCCGTCCCGGCCCGCTTCTTACCAAGGAACTGCTGTTCCTGGGCGAGTCCGGAAACATCGGCGGCGGCTCAGGCGGCCCGATGTTCCGCGCCTATGACAAGCGCGACGGCAAGGTCGTCTGGGAAGCGAAGATGCCCAATCTCGTCACCGGCGCGCCGATGACCTACGAGCAGAACGGTCGTCAGTATATCGTCTTCACGGTGTCCAAACGCGGCGAGCCTGCCGAGATGGTGGCGCTCACGCTCGATGGCGTCAGCGAGAACGGCGCGGCTCCCGCTGGCGGAGTTTCGCTGGCTGAAGCGCTGCCTTCAACGAAGCTCGCAGCTCAAGCCATCTCCGCCACTGCGGAAGAACTTGCGATCGGCAAGACCAAGTTCGACCAGATGTGCGCGATCTGCCACGGCCCCGGCGGCGCCGGCGGCAGCGCACCTCCGATCACCAACCGCACCGACTACGCAAACATCGCGCGAGTAATCGCGCAGGGCCAGGGCGAGATGCCAGCCCTCGCTGCAGCTCTCACGCCGCAGGAGATCGAAGCCGTCGCGAAGTATGTGGTGAAGACCCTCGGACCCCAGCCGCGCCCCGCAGCTCCGCGCCCACCCGTGACGGAGGACTAGCGGCCAACGGCGAGCAGCGCCGCAAAATCAAAAGGCGGCGTTGCTTGTGAGGAGGAAATGGTGGGCGGTGACGGGATCGAACCGCCGACATCCTGCGTGTAAAGCAGGCGCTCTGCCAGCTGAGCTAACCGCCCGAACTCTAAACTATCGCCAATCCTACAGCTTTGGCGATTGGCCCGAAATGGTCGGAGCGGCGGGATTCGAACCCACGACCCCTAGTCCCCCAGACTAGTGCGCTAACCGGGCTGCGCCACGCTCCGCCAATTCAGGAGCGCCCTTATAGGGGGCTCATTCGCCGGGAGCAACAACGGTATTCCCGCGCAAAACAGGGGTTTTCGAATACCGGCAGCGGCTCAGGCCGCCGTCCGCACGGCATCGAGACGCGACTTGAGGCTGGTCAGGTCCGACAGCAGGGATTCCAGCCGCTGCTTGGCGGCAGATGACTCTTGAACTTCCGGCGCACGGAAATCACCGCGCTCGACGGCGTCACGCACCGCTTCCTGAAGCTCGCGCACGGATGCGCCGGTCTCCACCGGAATCATCATCTCTTCAGCCCCTTCGGCTTCGACCTCGGCAGCCGCCCCCGGCTGGTCTCCGATGTCGCCATCGAGAGCCTTGATGGCTCCACGAATGGTCAATCCCTGCACGTGCAGGAGATTCTGGAGCCTGCGCAACAGTTCCATGTCATCCGGCCTGTAGAAGCGGCGGCCATCGGGGCGCTTCATCGGGCGCAGGTTGTCGAATTTCGTTTCCCAGAAGCGCAGCACATGCGTCTTCAATCCAAGTTCCCCGGCAGCCTCGCCAATCGTGCGGAACGCCTCAGCAGATTTGTCGCACACATAGGCGGACTCGGAATCCGACTCCGGTGACAGGACGGCCTGCGATGTGATGGACATCAATCTCTCCGGGCGGTCTGCGCAGCTTCGACCCTCTGCCGCAACAGCGGAGAAGGCTTGAACGACACCACCCGTCTTGCAGAAATCGGAGCCTCTTCGCCGGTCTTTGGATTGCGACCAACGCGTGCTTTTTTCCGACGCACCACGAAATTGCCGAAGCGGGCGAACTTCACGTCCTCGTCGCGCTCGAGTTCCACGCACACAAGCTCAAGCACGCGCTCGAGGAAGTTGCTGGAATCCTGCTTGGTCAGCCCGACCTTCTGGACGAGCCGATCGACGATATCTGCGCGCGTAAGAGTATTCTCCGGCACCCAGCCTCTCCGTAGCGATAAGGCAGACTAACTTGCGCCGATTCGGATGTTAAGGGGGCAATCCCTCAAATCTCGAACAATTTCATTCGTTTACGAGATGTTAAAGCCGGATGAGCGCGGAGCCCCAGGTTAGCCCCCCGCCTATCGCTTCGATCAGCACCAGATCGCCCTGCTTGATGCGGCCATCCTCCGTCGCGACAGCCAGCGCCAGCGGCACCGACGCCGCCGATGTGTTGCCATGTTCCGCGACGGTCGAGACGACCTTGTGGTCATCCAGCCCCAGCCTTTCGGCGACGGCGGACAGGATGCGCTGGTTGGCCTGGTGCGGCACGAACCAGTCGATGTCCTTGACCTCGATCCCAGCCTGCTGCGCGGATGCCCGCACGCTTTCCGAGATCTTGCCTACGGCGTGCTTGAACACCTGGTTACCCACCATCCGCAGGTGCCCGACCGTTTGCGTCGTCGACGGTCCGCCATCGACATAAAGCAACTCGCGGAACTTGCCGTCGGAGCGCAGGTGAATGCCCTTCACGCCCCGGTCGCCGGCCTTCGCTTTTTCCTGACGTTCCAGCACGATGGCCCCTGCCCCATCGCCGAACAGCACGCAGGTCGATCGGTCCGACCAGTCGAGAATGCGCGAGAATGTCTCCGCGCCAATCACCAGCGCCCGCTCGAACTGGCCGCGCACGAGGAAGTTGTCAGCGGTCGCCACCGCATAGACGAAGCCAGAGCACACAGCCTGCAGGTCGAACGCCGCGCCGCGCGAGATACCCAGCTTGTGCTGCACCACCGTTGCGGTTGCGGGGAATGTGTAGTCCGGCGTCGCCGTCGCCACTACGATCAGGTCGATGTCATCCGGGCCGACACCCGCCGCATCCATCGCCTTCCGCGCTGCCGCTGCTCCGAGATCGGAAGTCGTCTCGCCGTCCGCCGCGATGTGCCGCTTCTTAATGCCTGTGCGCGCCGTGATCCATTCATCCGTCGTGTCGACCATCTTCGCGAGGTCTTCATTGGTCAGCACCCGTTCAGGGAGATAACCGCCAACGCCACGTACAACGGATACGAATTCGGTCACGCAAACGCCTCGTGCTACTTGGCCGTTTCTTCTTTTACCGCAGCGACCGGAACAGGTGCGGCCATGCTGACGGCCAGCCGTTTCAGGTTGTCTTCAACTTCGGTCCTGAAATGGCTTTCACCCATGCCGGCGGCAACCGAGATCGCCTGCTCGAAGCCTACAGCATCCGTGCCGCCATGGCTTTTCACCACAACACCATTGAGCCCAAGGAACACGGCCCCGTTCACCTTGCGGGGATCAAGCCGCGCACTGAACTTCTTCAGCGCCGGCATCGCCAGAAAGGCGCCAAGCGTCGCAAACGGACCTGACCGGAAAGCCTCTTTCAGCATGTCGGACATCATCTTCGCGATGCCCTCGGCCGTCTTCAGAGCGACGTTGCCGGTAAATCCATCGGCCACCACCACGTCGACTTCGCCAAAGCCTATCTTGTCAGCCTCGATATAGCCGCGGAAATCCATCTGCAGATTGCTGCCCCGGATCAGGCGGGCCGCCTCGCGGATCGACTCGTGGCCCTTGAGTTCCTCGGACCCGATATTCAACAACGCAACGCGCGGGTTCGCGACGCCGTTCACGACACGCGCGAACGCCTGACCCATGATTGCAAATTCAACCAGCTGCTCCGCCGTCGCCGCGATATCCGCGCCCAGATCCAGCATTGCACAGACGCCCGTGCGCGTCGGCCAGCTCGCCGCCAGCGCAGGCCGCTCAACACCCTCAGCCTTCTTGAGGATCAGCATCGACTGGCCCATCAGCGCGCCGGTGTTGCCGGCTGAAACGGCCGCGATTGCTTCGCCGTTCTTCACCGACTCAATGGCGTTCCACATCGAGGATCCCTTGCCCCTGCGAACGGCGTCCGCTGGCTTGGCAT
>JAUYSA010000217.1 GCA_030696545.1 Hyphomonadaceae bacterium | reverse complement strand
GCGGGCGACGCCGGCGCTGTTCGGACAGATGGACGTGAAGGGGTTGATCCGCGATCTGGCGGATGACTTCGCGGAGTATGAGGCGGGGCTCGCGCTGAAGGAACGCATGGAAGAGGTGATGGGCAACATGGCCTGTCGGGGCTCGGTGCGCGCGGGCCGGCGGCTGACGGCGGACGAGATGAATGCGCTGCTGCGCCAGATGGAGGCCACGCCGCACTCCGGCCAGTGCAACCATGGGCGGCCGACCTATGTCGAGCTGAAGCTGGCGGATATCGAGAAGCTGTTCGGACGGCGGTGAGCCCGGCCCCTCGTGGTTCGACGGGCGTTGCGATGTGCGAGGCACATCGCAACTGCTCACCATGAGGGTCCTCTCGCTGTCGTCGTCGCTGTAGCCCTCATGGTGAGCAGTAAAGCCATGCAGAGCATGGCGTTACGTCCGTCGAACCACGAGGGTGGTTGAGCGTGATCTAGAGCGCGCGCTCCAGCAACTCCCGAACTGGCGCGAACGTGCGCCTGTGCGCGGGGCTGGGGCCGAGGCGCTTCAGCGCTTCGATGTGCATCGCCGAGCCATAACCCTTGTGCTTGGAGAAGCCGTATCCGGGATAGTGCGCGCAGAGTTCAACCATCACGGCGTCGCGCGACGTCTTGGCGAGGATGGAAGCTGCGGAGATGCAGGGCTCCAGCGCGTCGCCGCCGATGATGCAGGTGATCTTGCAGGCGAGCGGAGGCGGGTCCTTTCCGTCGACAAGGGCGTGGGTAGGCACGAGCTGGAGGTCCTTGAAAGCACGTTTCATGGCGAGGAAGTTGGCCTGGCGGATGTTGTGTTCGTCGATCTCCTCGACGCTTGCCCACCCGATGGCCCAGGCGAGCGCGCGCTCCCGGATCAGTGGGGCGAGGGTATCGCGCTTTTTTTCCGACAGTTGCTTGGAGTCGTTGAGGCCGGCGATCGGGCGGGCGGGGTCAAGAACCACGGCGGCCGCGCAGACGGGACCGGCGAGCGGGCCGCGCCCGGCTTCGTCGATGCCGCAGACAATTTCGGCAGAGGTGGTTCCGAACAGATCCATGGTGACGGTTAGATACGAGTCTGGGCAGATCGGGCAACCGGGGGGACGCGATTCAGAACCTTCCAATTGGGTTGCCGTAGATGCTAGGAATTGAGCCATGCGGCCGCTTCGTTATTCGATCAATATCACGCTGGATGGGTGTTGCGATCACCGGGCAGGCATCCCGGATGCGGAGCTGCATCAATATACCGCCGATCTGCTGGCGCGGGCGGATGCGCTGATACTGGGGCGCGTTACCTACGAGATGATGGAGAGCGCGTGGCGGCCGATCGCGGAGTCGGGCGTGCTGCCTGACGGGATGCCCGATTGGACGCAACCCTTCGCGCGGACGATCCATGCGGCGAAGAAGCATGTCGTGTCGAACTCGCTTGCGAGCGTTGACTGGAACGCCGAGCTGGTGCGCGGGCATGAGCTGGAGCAGACCGTGAGACGGCTGAAGCAGGAGCCGGGGGCGGGGCTTTATGTGGGGGGCGTTACGATGCCGACCGCGCTTGCGGAGATGGGGCTGATCGACGAGTTCGAGTTCTTCGTGCACCCGCGGATAGCCGGGCATGGACCGGCCCCCTTTGGCGGGCTGTCGAAGATGGTCGATCTGAAGTTTGTCGGCCGGAAAGAATTTGGCTCGGGCGTGGTGTCGATGCGCTACGAGCTCAGGAGATAGTTGCATGTCCAAAGCTGACGTCATCCGCATCCACAAGCATGGTGGTCCGGAGGAGATGGTGTTCGAGCAGGTGGATCTGGCGCCGCCGGGGGCGGGGCAGGTGCGTCTGAAGCATACCGCGATCGGGCTGAATTTCATCGATGTCTATACGCGCACCGGGCTTTATCCCGGGCCGACGCCGGCTGTGCTCGGCGTCGAGGCGGCCGGAGTGGTGGAGGAACTGGGCGAGAGCGTGACGGGGCTGAAGGTGGGGGACCGCGTCGTGTATAACGGCCTGCCGGGCGCGTATGCTTCGTATCGCAATGCGCCGGCCGAAAAGATGATCGTGATCCCGGAGAGCGTGAAGGACGAGGATGCTGCGGCGGTGTTCCTCAAGGGGCTCACTGTGTGGATGCTGATCTTCGAGATCAGGCGGCTCAATCCCGGCGAGACGATCGTGGTGTGGGCGGCGGCGGGCGGCGTTGGATCGATCCTAGTGCCGTGGGCCAATGCGCTCGGCGGCCGGGTGATCGGCATCGTCTCGACGCCAGACAAGGCAGAGCTGGCGAAACAGTATGGTTGCTGGGAGACGATCCTCGCGAGCGAGGACGTGCCGGCGCGTGTGAAGGAACTCAACGGCGGCAAGGGCGTGCCGGTTGTCTATGATAGCGTGGGCAAGACGTCGGCGGAGCAGAGCATGAAGTCGCTCGCGACGCGGGGCTGGTTCATCACGTATGGCAATGCGTCGGGTCCGGCTGATCCGATCCCGCCGGGGCGACTGAACCAGGGCGGCTCGCTTGTGATGACGCGGCCCGGACTATTTCACTTCACGCATCAGCGCGCGGATCTGGAGCGCGGTTCAGCGGCGTTGTGGGGCGCGATGCGGTCGGGCGCTGTGAAAGCGGATGTGCGTCAACGCTATGCGCTGAAGGATGCAGCGGATGCGCATC
>JAUYSA010000191.1 GCA_030696545.1 Hyphomonadaceae bacterium | reverse complement strand
GGGTGATGCGCAAGACGTGAGGCGCCGGCCGGTCCAGCAGGATTGCCCGGACGCGCTCCGCAGTTTTACCTTCTTCGCCCATCTCGAGGTTTTCCGACATCATTGGCAAATCACGTTGACGAGCGCCTGCCGCTGCTCCTGCTCGACGCTGAGCAGTGCCTGGCGAAGCGCCCCTTCGAGCTCCGACCGCTCGGTTACCAGCAGCCCCAGTCCGCCCGAGGCCTCGGGCAGCTTTTCATATGCCGGCGACGGCCGCAGGTCCGTGACTTCCATCCAGTCCCGGCCGCTCATGTGGCCGTTGGGGTAAACCAGCCGCGAGGTCCAGTTCACCGCGTCCCACCGCGAGTTGTTGGCAATGACGGTGAGCACCGGCAGCCCGTGCTTGTGACTGGCGTGATGGCAGGCAACCGGATTGGAGAACATGTAGGTTCCGTCACCGATCGCCGCCACCATGGTTCGCTCAGGCGCATGCACCTTTGCCCCGATCGCGGCGGGAAGCGCCCACCCCAGCCCGCCGGTCGCTGGGAGGTAGAAATAGGAGCCGGGCCTGGCCGGCGCGAACATCTGCCGCATGCCCCAATATTCGTTGAACAGCACGCAGTCCTCGTGGAGGACCGAGCCGAGGACGGCGCTGAGAAACTCAACGGTGATCGGGCCGCTGCCGACCAGCGCCGCGCGCCGCGCATCCGCTGTCCCGCGACGCTGTTCCTCGGCACGCCCGGCCACTCGCTCGCGGCGCGAAGGATCGATCCGCTGCTTGCGCTGCTCCAGCGCCTCGGCAAGCGCCGAGAACAATGCGGTGGCGCCGCTGCGGATGGCGAGATCGCAGCGGTGGGAGCGCATAGGATAGCTCAGAAAGACCGGGTCGGCGCCCGCCTGCGCGACGAACGCACTGTCCAGCGGCTCGCCGTTGGCAGGAATCCAGGGAACGTCGTTTTCAACGAACAGCCAGCAATCCGCCTCGCCAAGCAGCGAGGCCAGGGAGTAGCCAAGATGCAGCGAGTGATTGGATGGCAGGTTGAGGTAGCGGGCCTGCTCCTCTACGTAGCCGATGGCGAAACGATCGCACAGATCGGCAAGCAGCGGCACGGATTCCGGGTCGGCCCCGCTCGCCAGGGCGGAGATTACCGGAAACCTCGCCTCCACCAGCCGGTCGGCGAGCTGCCCGACCGCCGCGGGATCCGGGCTGGCGCCGGTGGGCACCGCAACGCGGGGCCTTGGAACCGGATCGGCCGCCGCCTCTTCCGCCAGCACTTCGCGGGGCAAGGTCAGGTAGACCGGCCCGCGCGGCTCCGTCATGGCGATGGTCAGAGCGCGATCGACGACATCGGCGGTTTGCAGCGCGCCGCGTAGTTCGTACTCCCACTTCACGGTTTCGCGAAGCACCGACGCCTGGTCGTACATTTCCTGGGCCCACGCGACGCGCGTGTTGCGGGCTCCCGTCATCCCCGATTCGTATATCGGAGAGCGACCGGCGCAGATCAGCAGCGGCACATTCTCGGTGGCGGCATTCATCGCCCCGCAAACCGCATTGGCGGTGCCAACATTGACATGGAACATCACCGCCTGCGGCTGGCCCGACATGAGATAGGCGCCATGGGCCATGCCCATCGAGACATTCTCATGCCCCGCCACCACCGGGCGCGGGAACATCCCCCCAGCCTGGTCTCCCAGACGCGCATAGGCCTCGACGATCGGAGCGAAATCGGTGCCGGCGTTAATGAAGAAATTGCTGATCCCGCGAGAGCGCAAGACGGCGAGAAAAGATTCGGCGACACTATCGAGGGCAGGATCAGGCTGTTCGCCTGCCGTCGGCATTAGCCGGCTTTCGGCTTGAGAGCTCGCAGTCGCCAATTCCAATGCCTCTCTCGCTCGCGATCTCCGCCGCCAGTTGATCCAAGCCGCTGCAGCCGGACGTGCGGACACTGTTATCCCAGCGGCGCCGAGAGTCCATTCCTTTCGTGAGAAAATTCCACGCCGCCCTGACGACGCCGATTACGGCTTGTGACTTCCTGGGCCGCAGTGCCACTCTCGCCGCGAGCGCCTGCAACGCTCCTGATCGCCACGACCACAACTCGTTGAGCGTTTCCACAGCGGCTGAATTGAGAGGGATTCTTGGGGCGTGATTTTCTGATCACGATGCTGGCTGCGAACGGAGGCCAGTATGGATGGCGCGGGTGCTGTCCAGATCATCACCAATTTTACCCTTGCAGCGGAATGATACCTGTGCGCGGGTAGGTCTGGACGGCAGTCTATTTATCTGATTCTGTAGGCTTTAGAGGCATGCAGGAGGGACGGATGGCGCATCGCTCAATTGGCCAGGAGCGGCTTGGTTTTGCGGTTTCATCGGGGAGCATGGCGTCAATGGACGATCTTTCCCGTTTGATCGATTGGGACAGGATCGCAGACATCCTTGGGCAAGTTCACGCCAGTGCAAAAGGCGAACCAGCATGGCCGCCGCTGGCCATGTTCAAGGCGCTGCTGCTGTCGGTCTGGCATGATCTGTCGGACGTCAGGCTGGCCGAGGCGCTGGATGACCGCGCTTCATTCCGCACCTTTTGCGGCTTTTCAGAGCGGAAGCGACGCCCGAGCGGACCGCCTTCGTCCGCTTTCGCAAGGCGCTGATCGGTCATGACCTTGACCGCCTACTGTTCACGGGCGTGACAGCCCAGCTCAAGGCCAAAGCGGTTACGATCAAGACCGGAACGCTTGTCGATGCCACGATCATTGCGTCGGCCAGTGATGGCGATGATGAGGCGCGCTGGGTCGAGCATAAGGGCAAACCTGCGATTCACGGCTTCAAGGCCCATGTTGGGGCTGATGCCGATACCGCGCTGGTCGAGGAAATTGCAATCACGTCGGCCAACATCAACGATGGCAGGGCAGGCCCCCATGCGCTGCCCGATGATCCCGGCGAGGTATTCGCCGACAGCGCCTATCGCGGCAGCCACTTCCGTGATGCGGTGCGTGCAAAGGGCGGGATCCCGCGGATCGTCGCCACTGGCATGTGGGGTCGCGACGAACAGGCGACGCTTCAAAAGCTCAAGGAATGGAACCAGCCAATCCATCGGGTGCGGGGCCGGATCGAAAAGATATTCGGCACCTGGAAACGAAGCTACGGACTTCGCCGAATGCGATGGCGCGGCCTTGCCAAAGCCGCCGTCTAAATCCACATCACCGCCATCGCCTACAATCTCAAACGAACACTCAATATCGTCCATCAGGCAGCACAAGGGTGATACCGCTGAAGCGGGCGAGCCATTGAGGTCCCGGCGGAACAAGGTCCTACACCCGCCTCACTCCAGCCTGCCCAAAACGTGGCGAAAACTGCCGCCCAGAACTACCCGCGCCCAGGTCTCATAAGCCTTCAGGCGACGTCGACCTTCACGGTCACCTTTGTGATGTTGTAGAGCGAGACGGCGCGACCAACCGCTTTCGTTTGATCGAACAACGCAAGGTTGATGCCCTCGCTTACCGAGCTGCGATAGACGACGCCATCATAGCCGACCTTCTTGATGAACTCGCACAGGTATTGGCTCGGGAGATAATCGATCGCCGCTCCGCGCGGCAGCACGGGCCGGGTCAGCTCGTCACCGAGGCGCTCGAGAAAAGCGATGTCAGCGCGCAGCTGTTCCGATCGCACTCGCGTCCGCCAGCAAGAAGGGAGAGACGAGTCCGCGCGGATTGCGTAAATCGACGGCCTTGAGCGGCGCTCCAATAGTGAATTCCGCCACGCAGGCCATTTCGCCAGTATGAGGCCGGCCGCCGCAGTATCGGGGAGCGATCTCAGATAGAGATACGGAATGCCCGCTGGATTGGCGCGACCATGTGACGCGAGCCGTGCCGGCGGGGTTCCCATATTGTCGATCGGATAGGGGGCGTCGCCGTCGAGGATCCGCGCGCGGTACCAGGTGCTCGGCATGTCGTCTGAAGGCAGATGCCCGAGCAGCTCCTTCAGCCGATCGGTGTCGAGGACCTCGTCGAGGAAATAGCGGTTCTTCCACATCAGTTCGTCGCGCAGCGTCTCCCAGCGGGCGAGCGCCTCGCTGTGATAAGCGGCCGACGGCGAGAAAGCCTTGCGGACGATATCGCCGTCATCGAGAATCTCGCCCAGCAGCTCCTTGGCGTGTGCCACGTCCATCGCCGGATGGCTGAACAGGTCCCAATCGGCCTTCAGACAATCGACGAGCGTCTGTCCTGCGGCGTCGGCTTCGTAGACGCTGATCAGCAGCTCGAAGAGAACGCGCAGCGCGGATGGCTCGACCAGGGGTACGTCGATGGTTCTGCAGTAGCTGCAATTGCCGAGGCTGGGGCCGAGCGACGGTATGATATCGCGACGGAGGCCGCGATCGCCAAAGCATTCGGGACAGCAAAGCTTGGCCATAAGGTCAGGCCAGGAAGTCCGCCATAGTCTCGATATG
>JAUYSA010000188.1 GCA_030696545.1 Hyphomonadaceae bacterium | reverse complement strand
TTCGGAAACAGCCGGATCACCTGCACATAGGCCAGCGAGATCACCACCACGGTCAACGCCGTGATCAGCGCCAGCCACAGCACAAGCGGCTCATGCCCGGACAGGTGCAGCGCCTTGTAGGCCTCCTCAGGCCCGTAGTTGGCGGAGGAGAGGCTGTCTGCCCCCACGCCCGCCCACGCCAGCACGGCGACAAGCGCCGCGTGCCGCCAGGTTTCCCAGCTCATGGGATCCTTCGGCTTCTTCTTGGCCAGCACCTTGTCGAGAAACCCCATGGGTCAGCCTGCCTGCCAAAGCGTCCGGTCTCTACCCGTCTTGCGGGCAGGGGTTCCGGCGAGCGCGGTTCGTCCGGGGCAGTTTCCTTGGGTCGATGTCGCGGTGGTCATGGTTCGAGCGATGCGGTCCGCTACGGTCCTGTCCGGCCGTTATGGCCCTGCGACTGCGCCCTCACGGCGCGGGCGGACAATCCTCCCGCCCCATGCCGTAAGCAAGCTCCAGAGGCCAGAAAATTCGGCGAAACCTTGCGGGCGCCTGCGCCCGTTCGCCCGGTTATCCAAGGATATCCCGCCCCGGGCGACCCCCGGTTTGACGCGGCGCGGCGAACCCGCCATACGGGCCGCAAAACCTCCCCAAAGAACCGAACCGCGACCTATGCTGCACATCAACGACCTCACATTCCGCATCGATGGCCGCGCCTTGTTCGAAGGCGCCTCGGCCCAGATTTCCGATGGCTGGAAAGTCGGCCTCGTCGGTCGGAACGGCACCGGCAAGTCCACCCTGCTGCGCATCATCCGCGAGGAGCTCGCCAAGGGCGAAGGCAATGGCGACGGCACGATCCGCATCAATCGCGGCGCGAAGATGGGCTACGTGCTGCAGGAAGTTCCCGCCAGCGACACCACCTTGCTCGACGTTGTGCTCGAAGCCGACATCGAACGCGCCAGCTTGATGCGCGAGGCCGACACCTGCGAAGACCCGGATCGCATCGGTGAAATCCACGAGCGGCTGGCGGATATCGACGCATGGTCGGGCGAAGCGCGGGCGGCGGAAATCCTCGTCGGCCTCGGTTTCACGCAGAACGATCTCTCGCGCGCCTGCAAGGAATTCTCGGGCGGCTGGCGCATGCGCGCAGCCCTGGGCGGCGTTCTCTTCGCCCAGCCGGAACTTTTGCTGCTGGACGAGCCGACCAACTATCTCGATCTCGAAGGCGCAGCCTGGCTTGAACAATACCTGCGCAAATACCCCCACACCGTCGTCATCGTCAGCCACGACCGCGATCTCCTGAACCGCTCGGTCACACACATCCTCGCGGTGGAAAACGCCAAGCTGGTTCTGCAGGCGGGCGGCTACGACACCTACCTGCAACGCCGCGCCGAACGCACCCAGCACCTTGCGGCGCAGAAGGAGAAGCAGGACGTCCAGCGCGCCCACATGCAATCCTTCATCGACCGCTTCAAGGCCAAGGCCTCCAAGGCCGCGCAGGCGCAGAGCCGCATGAAGATGCTCGAGAAGATGACGGTCATCACTGTGCCGCTGTCCGAGCGCACCGTCCCGTTCAAATTCTACGAGGTCGAGGAACTCGCATCCCCCATTCTCGAACTCGACAAGGTCGACATGGGCTACGCTGCGGGCAAGCCGGTGCTGGACCGTGTAAGCCTGCGTCTCGACTTTGACGATCGTATCGCCATCGTCGGCGCCAACGGGCAGGGCAAGACCACGCTTGTGAAATCGATCGCGCAGAAACTGCCTCTGCTGCAGGGCGTTCGCCGTGCATCGAAAAACCTGCGCATCGGCTATTTCAGCCAGGACCAGCTCGACGAACTGCGCGCCGGCGAGACCGTGCTCGAACACGTCAAGGACCTGCTCCCGAATGGCGGCCAGGCTCAGGTCCGTGCGCTCGCGGCCCAGTTCGGCTTCGGCCACGAGAAGTGCGAGACGAAAGTCGACAAACTCTCGGGCGGCGAGAAGGTGCGCCTCCTGATGGGCCTCACCACCTACAAGAAGCCGCACATCCTTATCCTCGACGAACCGACGTCTCACTTGGACATCGATAGCCGCGAAGCGCTGATCTACGCGCTGAACGAGTTCAACGGCGCCGTGCTGGTCATCACGCACGACACCTATCTGGCTGAAGCCACCGCCGACCGCCTCTGGCTGGTCAACAACGGCAAGGCCAACCCGTATGACGGCGACCTCGCCGACTACAAGGCGCTCGTCCTCGCTGCCGACCGCCCTGAAGAAAACAAGCAGCACGCTATCGCCCGCGCCGAAATCGCGGCCGCTGCTGCAAAGGCGGAAGAGAAGGTTGCGGCGAACTCGGAGAAGCCCAAGCCTGCCGCGAAGATGTCCTTCAAGCAGAAGCATCGTCTGGAAACTGCCGAGAAGGAAGTCGAGAAAGCCCGCGCCGCGCTGGAACTACTCGACCGCGATCTGGGCGATCCCGACACGTTCACGCACAAGGCTGACGCCGAAGCCAAACTGAAAGGCCGCGCCAAACTGCAGGCGCAGCTCGACAAGGCCGAGGCGGAATGGCTTGAAGCGCTGGAAGCGATCGAGGGCGGCGCATAGCGCGAGCACGCCCTCGTGGTTCGACGGACGCCGCTTCGCGGCTGCTCACCATGAGGGCTGAACTGCCGATAGCCGATTAGCCCTCATGGCGAGCAGCAATGCTGGACGAAGTCCTGCAGCGCGCCCGTCGAACCACGAGGGCGTAAGCCCCAGACCTCAGCGATCAGACCTGCCCACCACCGCCGCCGCCTCCGCCCCCTCCACCGCCACCGCGGCTCTGGGTCCGGCGAAGCATCTGAGCGTGGCCGCCGCCGAAATTGCCTTTGCCGCCTTTGACCTGCTTCGGATCAAAGCCGCCTTTCTTGCTCGGTGCGCCCGGTACTCCGCCTTTGTTCTTCTGGTCGGACGTGCCGTGCAGCTTCTGGAACAGCGCCTTGGCGTGCTCGCTCTGGCTTGGATGATCGCGGCCGGTGGCTTCGGTGTGGTCGCCTGCCTTGGCGCCGGCCTTGGTGGACGGACCCTTGGACCCCTGCGTCTGGGCGGCCGGACGTGTCGTGCCCGTATTGCCGCTCTTGGAGTTTGCCGGGTCCGGGTTCTCTTTCGAGCTGACAGGCGTGTCGTTGCTGGCTGCCGAAGAGCCGCCGAGCTTCTTGTCTGGCTTGGCGGACTTGCCGCGGTCGCTGGCGCTGGGCATGGGATGCTCCTTGTTAGCGGGGCGTGTAGATCGCCCTTTGTTTCAATGTAGGCCGCTCGATCTCAAGACGCGAGGGGGTCACGCCCGCCGCTTTCATCTTCGCCTCGATCCAGAGGAGGATGTGCTCGAAGGTGGGCTTTTCAAGGCCCGGTATCTCGTTCAGCACTGAATGATCCAGTTCAGACAGGGTCTGGCGCAGCAAGCCCTCCAGCGCGCCCAGGTCCATCACCCAGCCATCCTGGTCCGGATGGGCCGAGGCAACGCTGGCCGTCACGACGAAGGAATGGCCATGCACGCGCCTGTAATGCGCAGCGCCGGCATCGGCGTCGATATAATGGCTGGCCTCAAAGCTGGCCGTTGCGCTTATCTCGAACATGGTCCGTCTCAGATGTTCAGGGTCCACCACGGGAACCCGGCCAGCGAGGGCCGTAACCGCGCCATGCGGCAGGCAACCCCGGCGACGGCGGGATATACGTCGGGCTTGTCGGTCTGCACAACCGCCCCCAGCACGCCCGGCTGAGCGAGGCACAGGTCGAGGATTTCCCCGCAAAGCGTCTCCTGCAGGTTGAAATGGCGGTCCCCCGCCAGTTTCAGCACCCCTTCGCGCACGAAATCATAGTCCTGAACGCCCGAAACCGCGTCTCCTGCAGGCGGTGGTCCGGGCAGGATCAGCAGGACGGAGACATAAAGCTTCTGCCGCGCCGCCAGCTCGAACGCATGAAATCCGATCGAAGCAGACGCCTCGATGCGGCGGAGCCAGACAAAATAGACCTCGGGAAAGCTGCTCATCAGCGCGTCTCGAACATCACGTCGCGCGCGGCGGCGACAAGCCGCTGCCCATTGT
>JAUYSA010000151.1 GCA_030696545.1 Hyphomonadaceae bacterium | reverse complement strand
GGCGCCAGCCCTGACGGACTGGTCGGCGTTGACGGCTTGGTTGAGATCAAATGCCCGAACACGGCCACGCATATCGACACGCTGCTGATGGGCGGCGTTGCGGGCACGTACGTCACTCAGATCCAGTGGCAGTTGGCTTGCACCGGGCGGGCATGGTGCGACTTCGCGTCCTACGATCCGCGTCTGCCGGCCGAGATGCGCCTGTTCGTTCAACGCGTGGACCGCGATGACGCGATGATCGCTGAGCTTGAGCGGGAGGTTCAAGCCTTCCTCGCCGAGCTAGACGGCAAGGTGATCCGTCTGCAGGCGCTCTACGGCCGAGCGGAGGCCGCGTAATGGCCCGTGCGCTACATCGGCGAACCCCTGCCCGAGGACGAGTTGCGCGCGTGGTGCAGGCTCGTGCTCGCCGCCTTCCCCGGAACGATCATCACCGTTCGGGAGCCGTCCAATGATCCCGATCCTGATGACCTGGGACGGGGAGGCTATGACCCCGTTGCCGCGCTTCGCGAAACTCGCGGATACGCAGTACGTGATCGGTGAGGCCTATCGCATGACTCCCGTCGAGGAGCGCTCGGAGGTGTCTCATAACCATGAGTTCGCTTGGCTCAAGAGCGCCTGGCAGAACCTTCCCCATCCGCTCGATGAGGAGTTTCCCAGCCCGGAGCACTTCCGCAAGCGCCTGCTGATCGACACCGGCTTCTACGACGAGCAGATCGTGGACGCAGGCACGAACGCCGCTGCGATCCGCGTGGCCGCCGCCTTCCGCCAGCGTGACGAGTTCATCTCGACGGTGATCCGCGGACCCATCGTGGTCATCCGCACGGCGCAGTCGCAGAGCCGGCGCAACATGGACAAGGAGCGCTTTCAGGCCAGCAAGACGGCCATCATGGAAGCCGCTGCGGCGCTGATCGGCGTCACCCCCGAACAACTGAGCAGCCAGGGCGCCGGTGCGGGGACAACCCGCCCGGCGGTGGCCGCATGAGCATGAACGACCGCATCGTGCGCGACGGCTTGGCGATGTTCCACGCGCTCGCGGCCCTCAAGATCAAGCGCGGCGCCCGCATCATCGGAACGCGCGAAGGTATGGAGATCCACCAGCCCGGAAAGCCGGTGCTGCTACTCACCCGCGGCGCGGCTGAGGACTACGCCAAGGAAATGGGGGCGGCTGACTATGAGTAGAACCGTCCCCGAGTGGCAAGGCGCGTCTGATGACGCCGACATCCCTGCCCGCGTGAAGCTTCGCATTTGGGAACGCTGCGGCGGTCGCTGCGGACTGACGGGTCGCAAGATCATGCCCGGCGACGCGCGCGACTACGACCATATCACCCCGCTCTGGCTTGGCGGTCGCCACGCCGAGTCGAACCTGCATGTGGTCCTGAAGGACGCGCACAAGGAAAAGACCAAGGCCGAGGCGACGGTGCGCGCGAAGATCAACCGCGTCCGCGCGAAGCATCTCGGGATCTACCCGCCAAGCAGGGCGAAAATACAGTCTCGCGGCTTCGATAAATCCAGGAATCACAAAGTATCCAACGGCGCTCTTTCTCGCCGCGAAAGGTTAGTCCGGGATGTATAATAATATACCTTCCCCCCAGAACAAGGGACCGGCCAATGCTCCCCGGTGAAGTGAGAGAGCGCCTCGATTCAGCGCGAGCGTTCGTTCAAGACAGCCTGACAGACGGCCATCTGGGTAGCGGCGACATCGGCAACCTGATGTCCGCGCGTGACGAGATCGACCGTGCCATCGCCCTAATCTCCAACACCACCAGCGCCGGGGGCTGGCAGACGATGGAGACGTGTCCCGATGATGGTTCGCCGGTCCTGACTTTTGGCGGCAGACGCACGGAAGTTACGTGCGAACCGGCAGACGGCGATTACTGGCGCTTCAACGGCAGTCATGGCCCGACCCCGACCCACTGGATGCCCCTCCCCGCCGCTCCGATTGGATCTGGCCATGGGTGAGCTGACGAAGGCGCAGAAACGGTTCCTGGGCGCCCTGGTGGCCGATCCATCGAGCGCGCCCGCCAACACCGAGCTTATCGGCAGTGCTGCTGAGATGGCCTCCCGGTTGGCAAAGCGCGGCCTCACGCGCCTCGCCTTCCGTGGTTACGGACAGTGGATTTGGGAGATCACCCTCGCCGGTAGACAAGCCCTCAAGGACCAAGACCATGCCTGACCGCACTGAAGGGCTGAACAAACCTCGGACGTTCGCCGCGATGTTCCCGGAACATCGCGGGGTGGTGCAGGGCGATGGGTATGTTGATCGGGTGACCGGCCCGCGCTGCATGGTGCGAATGTCGGAAGGGCCGCACGTAGGGCGTTACATCATCGCGCGCACCGACATCGTGCTAGGCGACGGCGCTGCGGTGCTAATTAACGACCGGCTGGGGCACACCCGCGCCGCTCTCACCCCCGAGGCTGGCCATGGGGAGTGAGCTGAGCGAGCTGCTGGCGCGCGTCGAGGCGGCGAGTGGGCCGGATCGCGGGATTGACGCCCGCATTTACGCCGCTCTGGTCAACACGTACCCGCACCTCAACGACTTGGTTGCCTCGCGGCAGAAGGCCCACCCGAACGAGGATGCGTGGAAGTTAGGCGCTGTCGACTGGCGCGTTAAGCCATACACCGCCTCCGTCGATGCCGCCCTGGCGCTGGTGGAGCGAGTGCTGCCAGATCACGATTGGATCGTGGAGGGCGGCAAGAGCGGATCGAACGCAGTGCTCCTCGCTCGTGTAGCGGAAGACGACGGGCCGAACGCCCACACCGCGCAGCAAGCAACGCCGGCCCTGGCCATCTGCGCCGCCCTACTCCTCGCCCTCGCCTCCACCCAACCCGCCCCCGCGCGGGACGGCGAGCCTCATGAAGGGGGTGACCGTGAGTAGTCGTAAC
Source organism: Hyphomonadaceae bacterium (assembly GCA_030696545.1). Taxonomy (GTDB): domain Bacteria; phylum Pseudomonadota; class Alphaproteobacteria; order Caulobacterales; family Hyphomonadaceae; genus UBA7672. The sequence continues at coordinate 1,549 of JAUYSA010000151.1, read as the reverse complement.
CCGTTGTTCGCGGCGTCGAGGCGTTGGCGAACGCCCGCGCGGCAGGGCTCGGCCTCGTTCTTTCCAGTGCAGTCGGGAGCGAGCAACGCGAGCACCGGGATGAACCTAAAAACCCCCTCAACCCTACTACGGAGGAAGGGTGAGCCATGACCCGCAAGCGCAAGTTCGAAAGCTGGGAGTTCAAGGTCTGGCAATCCGGCATAGAGGTCGCCAGCGGTGACGCACCGGACGAGCCGACCGCCAAGCGCGAAGCCATGCACTACGCGATGATGTACGCGCAGGACGGGCCGCAGGTGATTGTGATGGTCAATCCGGTCGGGGCCAAGCCATGACCTTCAACCGCCCCCGCCCAGAGGCTGGGATGAGCGCGGACGTGCGCCTCACTCAGCTAGACGGCAAGCTGCCGAATCTCGCCCTGATGCGCCTGAGCGCGTTTCACAAGGCGCAGGGCCATCGCGTCCACTTCTACCGCACGCCCTATCGCCAGCTTGGCGAGCCCGACTATGCTGCCGTCTACGGGTCGGCAGTATTCGCCTTCTCGGCCGAGCGCGTGGAGCGCTTCCGGCGCGAGTTCCCCGAGGCGATCATCGGCGGAACCGGGTCTGGCGATCCGATTACCGTTGAAGCGATCGTCGGCGACTTCGCGGGCTTGGACTATGAGCCGTGGGCGGACTTCACGGCGAGCCTTGGCTTCACGCAGCGCGGGTGTCGGTTCGCGTGCGGGTTCTGCGTCGTGCCGGGGAAAGAGGGCAAGCCTAAGTCTGCCGCAACCATCGCCGACATCTGGCGCGGCGAGCCCTACCCGCGTCATCTTCACCTGCTGGACAATGACTTCTTCGGCCAGCCCAAGGCCGAGTGGAAGGCCCGGCTCGCGGAGGTGCGCGACGGCGCGTTCAAGGTTTGCTTCAATCAGGGCATCAACGTCCGGGTGATCACCGACGAAATCGCCGCCGAACTGGCGAGCGTCGACTACCGCGACGACAGCTTTAAGACGCGCCGCATTTACACCGCCTGGGATAGCCTGGGCGACGAAGCGCTGTTCATGCGCGGCGTGGATCGGCTGGAACGCGCGGGCGTCAATCCGTCGAACCTGATGGTCTACATGCTGGTGGGCTACGATCCCGCCGAGACGTGGGCGACGATCTTTCGCCGCTTCGACGGCATGGTCGCTCGCCGCATCCGACCCTATCCCATGGTGTACGGCGACCGCACGCGCACGGTGCCGATCGGCGGCCACAACGGCGCCATCGGCGCCAAGAGACTGATGGACTTCCAGCGCTGGGCGAACACTGGCCTCTACCGGCGCGGCGTGGCCTTCTCCGACTACAATAACTCCACCCGCCACGATCCGCTGTTCAAGCAGCAGGATGATCTGTTCGGCGAGGCCGCATGACCGCCTGGCCCCAACTCAAGACCGCCCGCGCCCTGGTCGAGGAGCACATCCTCCCATGCACAGAAGAAATGGTCCGCACCCTTGCCAAGCGGCACGGGATCGGACGCAAATTGGGCCGCACCATCGTCTTCGAACCCGAGGACGTGACGGCCCTGG
>JAUYSA010000117.1 GCA_030696545.1 Hyphomonadaceae bacterium | reverse complement strand
CCTGCACGGTGATCTTCTTGGACAGGTCGCCCTTGGCCACGGCGGTCGTCACCTCGGCGATGTTTCGCACCTGACCCGTCCGGTTGTCGGCCATCAGGTTGACGTTGTCGGTCAGGTCCGTCCAGGTGCCGCCGACGCCTTCCACCCGCGCCTGCCCGCCCAGCTTTCCCTCGGTGCCCACTTCGCGGGCCACACGCGTCACTTCGGACGCGAAGGCGTTCAACTGGTCCACCAGGGTGTTGATGGTCGACTTCAGTTCGAGGATTTCGCCCTTCACATCGACGGTGATCTTCTTGGACAGGTCGCCCTTGGCCACCGCGGTGGTCACCTCGGCGATATTCCGAACCTGACCGGTCAGGTTAGCGGCCATGAAGTTCACATTGTCGGTCAGGTCCTTCCAGGTGCCGGCCACGCCCTTCACATTGGCCTGACCGCCCAGCTTGCCTTCCGAGCCCACTTCCCGGGCCATCCTGGTCACTTCCGAAGCGAAGGAGTTCAGTTGGTCCACCATGGTATTGATGGTGTCCTTCAGCTCCAGCACCTCGCCCTTCACGTCCACGGTGATCTTGCGGCTGAGGTCGCCGTTGGCCACGGCGGTAGTCACTTCGGCGATGTTCCGCACCTGGCCCGTCAGGTTGGCGGCCATGAAATTCACATTGTCGGTCAGATCCTTCCAGGTGCCCGCCACGCCTTTCACATTGGCCTGGCCGCCCAGCTTGCCCTCGGTGCCGACCTCGCGCGCCACCCGGGTCACTTCTGACGCGAACGAGCCCAGCTGGCCCACCATGGTGTTCACGACCCGACCGATGCGCAGGAATTCGCCGCGCAGGGGCTGTTCCTCGTTCTCCAGGTCCATGGTCTGGCTGAGATCGCCCTTGGCCACAGCGCCGATCACCCGCGCCATTTCGGCGGTCGGGTGCACCATGTCGGCGATCAGGGTGTTGACCGCATCAACGCTGGCCGCCCATGAGCCGGTCGCGGCAGGCACTCGCGCGCGGTGGTTGATCTTGCCTTGGCGGCCGACCATTTCGCCCAGACGGCCGAACTCACGGCTCATCCGGTCATTCAACTCGACGACGTCGTTGAAGGCCTCGGCCAGTTCGCCGTCCATGCCCGTAAGGCCGCCGGGCAGCCGGACGGAAAAGTCCCCTCGTCGAAAGGCGCGCAAGGCCGTCAGAAGCTGGCGGTTGTCGAGAACGGGTTCAAGAGCGACGGCGGCAAGCGACATTTTTTAACCTTCGAACGAAGCGCTTCGTTCGGAGATCGCCCACGATGGCTGGCCTCAATGAAAGCAGGCGCGGCGGCATGCCCCATCCCTTGCCGGTCACGCCATCCTGTTGCTTCCCCCGAACCAATTGCTCAGAACCGCAAACTCAACGGGAGGTTCCACCCGGGATTAAAAATCTCTGTCGTTGCCAATCGCGCGCAAGCCGCTAGCTTCCGCAGCCATGTCGTCAGGGCCGAAACCGGACGCTGCGCGGTGAAATCGCCGCCCGCCTCGTCGCTGGATCCCGAGCTTGCCGCCTTCATCGAAGGCGCCATCCCGTCGGTGTGGGCGCTGGAGACCATGCTGCTGTTGAGCCGGCCGCCTGTGACGGCGTGGAGGCCCGACCAACTTGTCGCGGAACTGCGCGCCAGCGCGCCGCTGGTCAAGGACTGTCTCCAGCGCCTGCAGCAGGCCGGACTGGCGCTTGAGGTCGATGGGGGCTTCAGCTTTGCGCCCGCCTCTCCCCGGCTGCGGGCTCTTTGCGACGCGCTGGAAGCCGCCTACCGTGAACGCCCGGTCGCGGTCGTGAACACGATCACCTCGCGCCGTCCTGATCCGCTAAGGGGCTTTGCGGAGTCGTTTCGTCTGGGGGGATGGAAATCGTGACCGAATGGGCGCCGGGCATCGTCTACGGTCTGTGTCTGCTGACAAGCGCGGTCTGCGCCGGCTTGCTGACCCGATCATGGCTGCGGTCTCGCCAACCGCTGCTGATGTGGAGCGCGGCCTGCTTTTGGCTGCTGGCCGCCAACAATTTCCTGGTCGTGCTGGACATGGTGGTCTTGGTCGACGTCAACCTGTCCGCCGCGCGACAGGTCACCGCCCTGCTGGCGGTCGGCGTCCTGATCTACGGCTTCATTTGGGAGGTCGATCGATGAACCTTGTGCCTCTGACCAGCGGCGCCATCATCATGGGCTATGCCGTCGCCGCGCTCTTCTTCCTCAAATTCTGGCGGCGCACCCGAGATATCCTTTTTTTGGCCTTTGCCGTCGCCTTTCTGCTGATGGCGACGACCCCGCTTCTCACCATCGTCATGAAGGTGCCCCGCGAGGAGCAGAGCCCCTTCTACCTGCTGCGGCTACTGGCGTTCCTCATTCTCATCGTCGCCGTCGTCGCCAAGAGCGCGGCACGGTCCCCATCGAGTCGGTTTTCCGATCGGTAGCCTGCATGCGGCTCGGGTCAGAGGGTGCTGTCAGGTCAAAGCCGCGATTGGTGGCGCCGGGCCTGCACAGGTTCGGGTGTTTGCGGGGTGATGACAGTGCGTATCGACCTTCGAACGTCGCCCCCCGGGAGCGATGAGGGCAAGATACATCTTTGCTCAGAGCCCCGACTGGACAGCTGTCCTCTATGGGCACGCCTCGACGCGCTCGCCGGCTAGTCTGCGCCTGCCCTACCTGCGCTTGACGGAGACAAGTTGTCGTTGGACTGATGGGGTGGATGGCCCCTGTGTCCGGCGTCTGAGCGCCATAGGGTGGCCGTTGATTGAAGCGCCCACCTAACAGGAGCCATCCACCATGAACGTTACCACGATCGGGATTGATCTCGCCAAGTCTGTGTTTC
>JAUYSA010000109.1 GCA_030696545.1 Hyphomonadaceae bacterium | reverse complement strand
CATCCGCCACACCAGAGGATCCACCCGGTCCTGCCCGACGAACGGCTCGCCCGCGCACACGAACCGCGGCACGCCCCAGTGCCCCGCCACGGTCTGCGCCTCTTCATTCCCCTCGATCATCGCATCCAGCCGCGCCGCATCCAGCCGCGCCGCATCCGCCGCCGCATCGCGCTCCAGCGCCGCACCGTCCAGCCCCACGGCATCCGCGCAAGCCGCCAGCCGCCCGTCCTCGTGCCAGCCATCCACCTCGCCCGACCACATCATGTGGCTGGCAGCCCGCACAAACTCAAAGCCCTTGCCGCGCTCCGCCGCCAGCGCGCCCAGCCGGCTCACGCGCATGATGTAAGGCTGATCCTTCGCCACATCCCGCGTCTCGCGATCCTGCACGATCGGGTCGGGCCGCGGCCAGCGATACGGAATCCCGTTCATCTCCGCGATCCGCCGGCAGTCCTTGCCCAGGTATGGCGGCCACAACGGGTTCACCTTTTGAAAGAACCCCGGAATCCGCACCGCGATCGGCCGCACGATCCGCATGTTGGCGTGCGCATCATACTGCCTCAGCAACGCCTCCACCGCCGGCATGGCCAGATAGGAATAGGGCGAGCGGAACGAGAAGTGAAAATCGAATGTGTGGGTCATGCATGACGGCTAACGCATGCAACGAAACCCGGAAAGCCATGCCGTCGCGTTATTGCGCCGGCGCCTTCATCGCTTCCATCACGCGGAGCAGCCCGTCCGCAGTATGCACGCCGCTATATTCGACATTGTCGCAATAGATGCGCTTGAGAACATGCTCCGGCGAGTTTTCCCTGATGGCGACCGGCTCGCCTCCGCGCAGGGTGAACGCCGTCCCAAGCCCCGCCGTCAACTCCTCGCCGCTCTTGACCTGATAGGTGTTGGCCTTGCACCGGATTCGCCAGAACTCCTGCGCCCAGACGATCTGTGTGCCGTCCACCTCCAGAGGCTTCGCGTAATAGACCAGCCGTTGGCCCTCCGCCGTGTCATTGTTGTCGAACCACCGCCCCGCATCCAGGTTCCACCCCATCGCCCCGTCGGCGAAGCGCAGGAACACCCACATATCCGGCCGCGCCGGCTTGGGCGCGTCCGTCGGCGTTTGCGCCTGGGCGGAACCGGCCAGCATCGCCGCCACAGTCGCCAGCACGATATTCCTCATCGCCATCGCCCCTCTTCGATCCGCCAACAATGCCGAATTCCCTAGAACCCGCAACAACACCGGGCGCCGCATTCCAAACCCTTGCAATCCGCCCCGTTCCGCTGCACTGACGCAGCGAATTCCGCGCTGCAATAACAGGCTCCATGCCCCAGCTTCTGCTCGAAATCCTCTCGGAAGAAATCCCGGCCCGCATGCAGGCGAAGGCCGAGGCCGATCTCGTGAAAGCGCTGATGGATGGCCTCACCACGGCCGGACTGATCCCCGAAGGAATCAAGGGCTTCTCCGGCCCCCGCCGCCTCGTCGCCGTGGTCGAAGGCCTCCCCGTGAAATCGGCGGACGTCACCGAAGACGTCATCGGCCCGAAAGAGGGCGCGCCACAGCCGGCGATCGACGGCTTCCTGCGCAAGGCCGGCCTCGCGTCGCTGTCCGATGCCCACCTCCACGAGGTCCCGAAGAAGGGCCGCGTTTACGTCGCCCACGTCCGCAAGCCCGGCAAGCAGACGGCGGATGTCATCGCCGCCCTCGTGCCGCAGATCATCCGAGGCTTCCACTGGCCCAAGTCGATGCGCTGGGGAACCGGAGACCTGCGCTGGGTCCGCCCCATCTCCCGCATTCTCTGCACCTTCGACGGCGAAGTCGTCCCGTTCGAGATCGAAGGCATCAAGTCAGACGCCTACACCGAAGGCCACCGCATCATGGGCCGCGGCCCGTACAAGGTGCGCCGCTTCGACGACTATGAAGACGTGCTCAAGAACAAGGGCCGCGTCATCCTCGACCGTGAAGAGCGTAAAGAGACGATCCTCACCGAAGCGAAGCAGCTCTGCGGCGCCCAGAACCTCGAACTCGTCGATGACATCGGCCTGCTCGAAGAAGTCGCCGGCCTCGCCGAATTCCCCGTCGTCATCATCGGCGACATGGACAAGGCGTTTCTTGATCTCCCCCCCGAGGTCATCAAGCTCTCGATGCGCACCCACCAGAAATACTTCGCCGTTCGCGACCCGGCAAAAGGCGATGGAAGCCTCGCCCCGAAATTCATCGTCGTCGCCAACCTCGACGCGGCTGATGGCGGCAAGAAAATCGCGGAAGGCAACAGCCGCGTTCTCAGCGCACGTTTGAACGATGCGAGGTTTTTCTGGGACAACGATCGCTATTACGATGCCACCGATAAAGGCAAACGAACGCACAGGCCGCTGCACGCGAAAGAGCGGATAGATGCTCTAAATCAACTGGTATTTCACTCTAATCCACGCCTCGGTTCGGTCGGGGCTCGAGCCAAGCGCTTGGAACGCATTGCGACACGTATGTCTGATCTCTTGGGATACGACAGCGCAATAAGGGCGAAAGCACTCAGCGCTGCTTTGTTGTCAAAGTGCGATCTCGTCACCGATATGGTTGGCGAGTTTCCTGAACTCGAAGGCCTCATGGGCTCTTACTACGCTGCCGAAGATTGGCCGCCAGAAGTTGCCGCCGCTATCAGAGATCAGTATCGGCCAAAAGGCCCAGGCGATTTTGTGCCAACCGCCCCTGTGTCAATCGCATTGGCGCTTGCAGACAAGCTTGAGATGCTTTCTGGTTTTTGGATTATTGGTGAAAAGCCTACTGGTTCAAAAGATCCATACGCACTCAGACGATCCGCGTTGGGCGTTGTCCGAATCATACTAGAGAACAACCTTCGATTGTCGCTTCTCCAAGCGTTCCTTGTGCCGTTTGCTTTGATTAAGACCCATTTGGTCATCGGAGAAGCGGAAGCGCGACAAGAGCAAATTCGTGGTTTGCTTGCCGAAGGCAAAATCAGTCGCAAGCAAGCAGAAATGCTGGCTAAAGAAAATGCTGCGACTACGGAAGATGCTCATGAGCAAGCATTCTCTAGTGAGCAGGGCGTTGCAGCGTTCGATATCGCTATAAACCTCCTTTCCTTCTTCGCTGACCGCCTCAAAGTCCACCTCCGCGAACAAGGTGCACGCCACGACCTGATCGACGCGGTCTTCGCGCTCGGCGAAGACGACCTCGTCCTCATCGTGAAGCGCGTCGAAGCCCTCGGCGAATTCCTCGCCACCGAAGACGGCAGGAACCTCCTCGCGGGCTACAAGCGCGCCGCCAACATCCTCGCCATCGAGGAAAAGAAAGACGGCAAGTCCTACTCAGGGCAAGGCAAGGCGATGGACGGCGACCCGTCGGAAGTCGACGCGCTCGTCTCCGCCCTCACCAAGGCCGCGCCCGAAGCCGACGCTGCGCTCGGCACGGAAGATTTCGCCGGCGCCATGCGCGCCCTCTCGAAACTCCGCGGCCCCGTGGACGCTTTCTTCGACAAGGTGACAGTGAACGCCGACGATGCGGCCGCACGCGCCAACCGACTGACGATCCTCTCCCAAATCCGCGACGCCCTCGGGCGCGTGGCGGATTTCTCGAAGATCGAGGGGTGAGGAACGGTCCGGCGCAGCCGGATGATTTGGTCCGGGGGACCAAATCAAGAGACGAACGCCCGGAGCGCAAGCGAAGGGCCGGACTGATGACTGCGTCTTCCCCCGGTGTCATTCCGGGCGAAGGTGCGCAGCACCGCAGACCCGGAACCCAGGGGCGACGGGCGCGGTCGGTGAAAATGGCTCCTGGGTTCCGGCTCGCGCCTTCGGCGCGTCCGGAATGACGAAACTGACAGGCTGGAACAGGTAAGCACGATGTCTCAACTCGCCACCAAGTGGGTCTATGATTTCGGCGGCGGCGCCTCGGATGGCGACGCATCGATGAAGAACCTGCTCGGCGGCAAGGGCGCAAACCTTGCCGAGATGTCGAAGCTGGGCCTGCCTGTGCCCCCCGGCTTCACCATCACCACGGAAGTCTGCACCGTCTTCTACAAGAACAAGCGGAAGTACCCCGCCGACCTCGAAGGCCAGGTCAACGATGCGCTGAAGGCGCTCGAAGGGCGCACGGCCAAGAAGTTCGGCGACGTGCGCAATCCGCTGCTCGTCTCCGTGCGCTCAGGCTCGCGCGCCTCCATGCCCGGCATGATGGACACCGTCCTTAACCTCGGCCTCAACGACCAGACCGCCGAAGGGCTCGCCAAGCTCTCCGGCGACCGCCGCTTCGCCTACGACAGCTATCGCCGCTTCATCCAGATGTACTCCAACGTCGTGCTGAACATCAGCCATGACGAGTTCGAGCACATCCTCGACGACTACAAGGAAAGCCGCGACTTCAACCTCGACACGGATCTCGGCGCCGAAAGCTGGATCGAGGTCATCGCGCTCTACAAGAAGTCCGTCGAAAAGCGCATCGGCCGCCCGTTCCCGCAGGAACCGAAGGACCAGCTATGGGGCGCCATCGGCGCCGTCTTCGCCAGCTGGATGAATGATCGCGCCATCACCTACCGCCGCCTCAACGACATCCCTGAATCATGGGGCACAGCCGTCAACGTCCAGTCGATGGTGTTCGGCAATATGGGCGAGAACTCCGCCACGGGCGTCGCCTTCACCCGCGACCCCTCCACCGGCGAGAAGCGCTTCTACGGCGAATATCTGGTCAACGCACAAGGCGAGGATGTCGTCGCCGGCATCCGCACGCCAGCTCCCATCTCCAACTCGCGCAAGGCCGATCTCCGCTCGGAAGATCTGTCCCTCGAAGAAGCGATGCCCGCGGTCTATGCCGAACTCACCGCCGTCTCCGAACGCCTCGAGACGCACTATCGCGACATGCAGGACATCGAGTTCACGGTGGAGCAGGGCACGCTCTACATGCTGCAGACCCGCTCGGGCAAGCGCACAGCCCCCGCCGCGCTGAAGCTCGCTGTCGAGATGTGCAAGGAGGGCCTCATCACGCAGGAAGAGGCCGTCCTCCGCCTCGACCCGGCCCAGCTCGACCAGCTTCTCCACCCCACGATCGCGAAAGACGCCGTGCGCGATGTCTTCGTGAAAGGCTTGCCCGCATCGCCCGGCGCCGCCGTGGGGCAGGTCGTGTTCGAGCCCGCCGAAGCCGTCGCCCTCGCAGCGAAAGGCACAGCCGTCATCCTCGTCCGCATCGAGACATCGCCCGAAGACATTCAGGGCATGCACGCTGCCAAAGCCATCGTCACCGCACGCGGCGGCATGACGAGCCACGCCGCCGTCGTCGCGCGCGGCATGGGCCGCCCCTGCGTCTGCGGCGCCGGCTCCCTCCAGATCGACGCCGAGCGCGGCATCGTCCGCGTCGGCTCCCGCACGCTGAAAAAGGGCGACGTCATCACCGTCGACGGCGCCAAGGGCGAAGTCCTCGTCGGCTCCGTGAAGATGGTCGAACCGCAACAGGGCGGCGACTTCGGCGAACTCATGGGCTGGGCGGACTCAGTGCGCCGCATGAAAGTCCGCGCCAACGCCGAAACGCCTCTTGATGCCGAAAACGCCCGCAAGTTCGGCGCCGAGGGCATCGGCCTCTGCCGCACCGAGCACATGTTCTTCGACGCCACCCGCATCCCCGTCGTCCGCGAGATGATCCTCGCCGACAACGAGCGCGGCCGCCGCAAGGCGCTCGAAAAATTGCTCCCCATGCAGCGCGCCGACTTCACCGAGATCTTCCGCATCATGGCGGGCCTGCCCGTCACCATCCGCCTGCTTGATCCGCCGCTCCACGAATTCCTCCCCCACACCGAGGAAGACATGATCGGCGTCTCGAAACAGTCCGGCGTCGCCGTCGAACTCCTGCGCGCCCGCTCCGAGGAACTCCACGAATCCAACCCGATGCTCGGCCACCGCGGCTGCCGCCTGGGCGTCACCTATCCCGAAATCTACGAAATGCAGGCCCGCGCCATCTTCGAAGCCGCGCTCGACGTGGCGAAGGACACCGGCAAGGCCCCGATCCCCGAAATCATGATCCCGCTTGTCGCCACCCGCCGCGAACTCGAACTCATGCGCGCCCTCGTCGTCACCACGGCTGAGCGCGTGTTCAACGAGCGCAAGGCGCAGGTCGAATACCTCGTCGGCACCATGATTGAACTCCCCCGCGCCGCGCTGCGGGCAGGCGAGATTGCGGAAGAAGCCGAATTCTTCTCCTTTGGCACCAACGACCTCACGCAGACCGCTCTCGGCATCTCGCGCGACGACGCCTCCCGCTTCCTCAAGATCTACGAGGAAAAAGGCATCTACGAAAAAGACCCCTTCGTCTCGATCGACCGCGACGGCGTCGGCGAACTCGTCCGCATCGGCTGCACCCGCGGTCGCGCCGCGCGTCCGCGCCTCAAGCTCGGCGTCTGCGGCGAACACGGCGGCGATCCGGCCTCGATCTTCTTCTTCGAAGACGTCGGCCTCGACTATGTCAGCGCCAGCCCCTACCGCGTCCCCGTCGCCCGCCTCGCCGCCGCCCATGCCGCGCTGAAGAAGGGCCGCTAGCCTCTTCTCGCCTTGACGGCCGCGGCAGCTTGCGCTGGCGCGTCCGCAGGCAGACACTCCCCTTGGTGCAAGTCAGGGGGCTGACATGAAATTCTTATCCGCTGGGCTCGCGCTGGCTTTCGCCCTCGCGCCCGCCGCGCACGCGCAGATGACCTGCGATGATGTGAGCCGTCTCCACGGAGCGGTGCTCTATGATTTCGAGTCGCTGGCCGGCGACGAAGTCGACGATGAAATCTTCAAGACCAGCCTCGTCATGGCTGGCGCAGAAACATGTGGGATCGACCTCTACTTCGAAGCGATCCATTCCTGCTGGTGGCGCTTTTCTTCCGAGCAGGAGGCCGTCGCCGCTTACAATGCGAATGTCGCCACGCTCGCAAGCTGCATCCCGGGCTGGGCGCGCCATGGCGCCGAAGAGGGCGCCACGCCAGCAGCGGGCGTGCGTAACATCGCCGAAATCCACTTCGCCGGCGATGGCGAGTACACCGATGTCGAGTGGCAACTGGTGGTCGAACAGGGAACCGACTCGGCCTACCGCCTCTGGGTCGAACTCATCTATTTCTAGACACCGGAGACATCATCATCCCGTCCGAAGCGCGCCGCTGACAGCCGGCTTCGTGGGAGAGGCGGCGGCGAGCCGGCCTCGTCTTTTCTTCGATGAAGTCGGCCCCGACTACGTGTTCGCCAGCCCTTATCGCGCCCGCGTCGCAAGGCTCGTGGCCGCGAACGCTGCGCTCAGGAAGCTCCGCTGAGGCGACACAAAACTTTCACGCATCATAGCGCTGAACAGGGCTAGATCGCGGCGTCCCTTCCGGAGGCCGCCATGCTCCTGTCCCGCCGTCACCTGATCCGTTCCGCCGCCAGCGTCGCCATCGCTGCGCCCGCGCTACAGCTTCTCGGCGCCTGCGCCACCACAGCCACGCGCCCGCCCATCACCCAGCGCGTCTCCGCTCTCGCGCTCAGCCCGGATCCCGCCGGCTTGCTCGATCTCGCCCCCGGCCTTTCCTATGCCGTCCTCTCGCGCACCGGCACAGAGATGTCCGACGGCCTGCTGGAGCCCGGCGCTCATGACGGCATGGCGGCTTTCCCGATCGAGGGCGATCCCACCCGCTGCCTCATCGTCCGCAACCACGAACTTGGGGCAACATCACCCGTCTCCGCCTTCGGCGCTGATCTCTCGCGCGCCTCGCGCATCGACCGCGCCCACATCTACGACTCCTCGCCCGCAGGAAAACCCTTCGCCGGCGGCACAACCACCGTGCTCGTGAACCTCAAGACCAATCGCGTCGAACGCTCGCACCTCTCGCTCGCCGGCACGGCGGTCAACTGCGCCGGCGGTTCGACGCCCTGGGGCTCCTGGCTGTCGTGCGAGGAAACGCAAATGCTTCCGGGGCCGCAGGCGAGCAAGCGCCACGGCTTCATCTTCGAAGTTCCCGCCGCCGCCATGGCGCCTGTCGCGCCCGTTCCGCTCACCGCCATGGGCCGCTTCGAGCATGAAGCCGCCGCCGTCGATCCGTCGACCGGCATCGTCTATCTCACCGAAGATACAGGCGACTCTCTCTTCTACCGCTTCCTCCCCAACTCGCGAGGCGAACTCGCAAAGGGCGGCCGCCTCCAGGCCCTCGCCCTCGTCGAACAGCGCGGCGCGGACACGCGCAACTGGTCGAAAGAGCAGGGCGGCGATCCGGCCCTCCGCATGGTCCAGAACCGCAGCCACGCCATCCGCTGGATCGACATGGCCGATGTCGAAGCCCCTGATGGCGATCTCCGCCTGCGCGGCCGCAAGGCCGGCGCCGCCATTTTCGCGCGCGGCGAAGGCCTGGCCTTCGCGCTCGAAGCAGCTGGTCCCGCCGTCTATTTCACCTGCACCTCTGGCGGCCCTGCCCAGATCGGCCAGATCTGGCGCTACATCCCCAGCCCGCACGAAGGCACGCCGCGCGAAGCCGACGCGCCCGGCGCGCTCGAACTCTTCGTCGAAAGCACAGGCCTGTCCGACTTCGAAAAATGCGACAACATCGTCGCCAGCCAGCGCGGCGAACTCATCGTGTGCGAGGATGGCGATGGCGACAATTTCATCCGCGCCGTGGCGCCCGATGGCCTGATCTACACACTCGCCCGCAACGCCGATGCCGGGAAGTCGGAGTTCTGCGGCGCGTGCTTCTCGCCCGATGGCCAGACGCTGTTCGTCAACATCCAGAAGCCCGGCATAACGCTCGCCATCACCGGCGACTGGGCAAGCGTGCAACGCGACGCCCGCCGCATGGCCTGACCGCGCTCATCCCAAGTTGCGCGCTAGTCCCGCTTCTGCGCTTCCATCTGGGCCATTTGGGCGTGTTCGATCGCGGCGGCTTCCGCGCCGAAATCTTCCGGCATCCACACAGGCCGGATCTCAACGAACTCGCCAGCCGGACATGGCGCCTGCCGCGCCCAGGCCACGGCGTCTGCCAGCGAGGGAACATCGATTATCCAGTAGCCGCCGAGAACTTCCTTGGTCTCGGTAAACGGGCCATCGACCACGATGGTTTTTCCGCCGCCAGCATACTTCACACGCGCTCCTTGCCGCGTCGGCTTGAGGCCTTCCCCGCCCAGCATGACGCCAGCGTCGACCATGCGCTGGTTGAAGGCCATCATGTCGTGGAGAAGCTTCTGGCCCTCCGGACCTTCAGGAACGGGAGACTGTTCGGTTTCGGCCTGAGGGCCCGGATACATCAGCATCATGAAACGCATGGAATTTCTCCTTCCGCTGGCGTCCTCACGGCTCCGCACGCCCTTAGGACGCAAACCCCGCCGCCAACCCGACATTCCGGCGCGCGACTTTTTTCAGCGTACAGATAACCCGCCTCCCGAAAAGTCGCGACCCGAAGGACCGGGGCGTGCTCACCACTTGAGCCAACCTCACCATCCCCCTCCGTCTCGCTGACTACGTCAGCGATCCACCTCCCCCTGCTTCGCATGGGGAGGCAACCCACCGTTCTCTGTTCACCACCGCCGCCTTGCCTCCCTCAGTGCGAAGCACTGGGGGAGGTGGATCGCCGCGTCTTCGCGGCGAGACGGAGGGGGCACCCACGCACTGCTGCCGAGAATGGGGGATAGAGCGACATCAGAACTGCGGGATAGCGGATTTTCTTCCCGCATGAATCCAACCCTCTAGCCCGAAACTTTGAGGGATAGCGCCCTCACAAATCCACCAGGCGCGTGAGCTGACATATACTGCCCCCGCACTGACATGAGGGAGGTCTTGGAGTCGACCGAAGCTTTCAGGATGTCGGTGCGTCGGTCGCGTGGCCGTCGGCGTGTTGGGCTCCCCCTCTTCAAGGAGTGTGGGGATGACCCTTCAAGGAAGCCAGTCTCAACTGCGGGTGTGGCGTATGCGACCCCCCAATGCGCGTTGAGAGGCGAAGCGAACGCTGATGGCATTGCCTCCGGGGCTACAACCGGAGGGTCCGGGGTCTTCGGAACGACCCC
>JAUYSA010000085.1 GCA_030696545.1 Hyphomonadaceae bacterium | reverse complement strand
AAGCAGCAAGTGTGCGGTCGCGGACCGATCTGGGCGCGCCAAGCTGCAATAGTCGTTCTTTGCCCATTCGTAAACGCTGAACACTGACGAGCGGCAAAGGGCATAGTCCTCACTTTGCCGCGCTAGCTCTGAAAGATCAGGCAACCGCCAAAAAACAAGCCGAGGCCGGCCATGCATTCCAATGCTTCCATCGCCATCAGCGCTCTCTGTGTCGGCATAATCTCTGGCTGTTCTCCAGACCAGCCCATCAATGCCGCGCAGCCGACCGCAGAAGTTCCGGCGCAGGTTGTTGCTGCTGCGGATGCGATCACACTACCGGTCAGTCTGAATGCGGTGATGGTGGCCTTGGTTGATCACGCTTCAGAGCCACTGTGGTTGGATGCCTATGATCCCCCCAACACCGATGCGCGTTGGCGCGAAGCCGAATACAACGCCTATCAGATGGCCGTGAGCGGCAAACTGATCCAGCTGGCAGGCTCCGGCCCCAACGACGTTGATTGGGTCGCTGATCCGCAATGGAAACTGTTTGCCGAGGAGATGAGCGCGGCCGGTGTCGATGCGTTGACGGCAGTTCAGGCTAAAGACGTAACGGCTCTGAACGAAGCCGGGGACAGGCTCGTTGCATCCTGCGAGAGCTGCCACAAGAAATTCAAGCCGGGCCTTACCTCGATGGGCCTCTACAAATCCCCCAACTACCCGCCGCCAAGGTAGCGCAGCAAATTAAGCGCCAACGCTGACTGGACAGTTGCACGCGGCCCCTGACCTGCCCCAGGAGTTTCAGACCACGCGCAGCGCCTCAATGACGTCTTGTGGGCGAGGTCCCGCCGGATCTTCAGGGAAGTCACGAGCGGCAAGTCTTGAGCGGCTCTGCAGTTGGCAAGAAAGTGACGGGCTCGGAAGTGATGGCCCTTTCGAGAAACTCAGATTTGACGCTGACGGCGCGCTATCAGCGGTCAAAGCGGAAAGCAGTTTTTGAAGCGCGCTGACCCCATCGCGGAGCAACTCCTCCTCCCCGGACTGCGAGCCAGTTGTAACACGCAGACTTTGACGCAACCGAGCCTAACGTTTGCGAAACAATCTGTTGCCCGCGTTACAGGGTGTGCAGCAATCTCTTGCAATGGGTTGCAGCCGCTCCCTCTACGCGAGTTCGTCTACTGGCCCTCGGAAACATCAACACCGGGGTATGGTTCCTTGATCGGAGGTTGCTCACGTCCTTCACGTTCAAGGGCGCGGGCGCCGTTCAGTATACTGGGGAGAGCGTAGTTTCCTTCATGGCATGCGTACTCATACAAAGGCTGCTTTGAAGCGTTGAGCGCAATCTCGCCGTTCCATGTTTTCGTATAAAGCGTCGGGTCGTCTACGGTGAATTCATAGACGATTTGCCCATTGCTCCAGCGGGTGAAGCGCTCAGTTAGCTTTCCGGCTGCGGAAATGTATGACCGCTGCCCGGGGTTGGGGTTCACGGTCTCGACTACGAGCGTGTCGCCCTCATACCAGCCGATCGCATCACCGCCCCATTTCGGAATGTCGCGCGATGCATGCTGGCCTCCCATGGGGATGATGCGGACATCATGGATCATCTCGCTGAGAATCATCACATAGCCGGGCGTCTGCACAATCTGGTAGTTGCTGTTGTACAGACCGCTGTTCATTACGGGCCCGGCCCCGCCCGTAAAGCTCATCAGACATCGTTCCGACTGCGGCCGCGCTTCAGGTCCATCGAATATCTGCGTCCGAGGGCGTGTTGCGCTGGCTGGGTCGCGATAGGGAATGCGGCCATCACCTGGCTCTGTGATCCACGACGTGCGGTATTCGCCTCTCACCTGAGCGTAGCCCGTTCCGGGATCCAGCCAGAAACTGTTGTAAGCGCGCGAGGTGTTCTTGTCGGCCAGCAAGCGCCGGGACGACTCTGTATCCAGTCTGGACTGACTGCCGTCTTGATAGGCTGCGCGTGTATAGGTGTGCTGGCGGGCCAGAAACGCTGCTTCTTCTGCGCTGACCGCGAGCCTATCTATACGTGAAGGTCGCTCCAGTTGAGTGAGCGACGTATTGTTCCACACGCCCTGCAGGTCCGGCGCCCCCCAGCTTGTCCGGGACGGAGTGTATTTCGAAACCTCCTGAGCCGTCGCCGACGAGCCGATTGCAGCTAACGCCAGGAAAAACAGGGGAGCCAGTTTCATTGATGTGTTCATCATGGTTCGCGAGGGTGACCTGGATCGAGGCGCATCTGCGTAGATCAACCTTCGGTGTTGCCTTGCGAATTGTCCAATCAGGTTTGCAGGCGGATATGGTGAGTTGAAAGCGGTCTTTTCGTGGATCCGGACATTGCTTGCGCGTAGTGCAGGTGCCGGCTGAAAATGCGGAAGGCCGCAACCGCGCACCAGCGTGCAAGCGTCTGTAGTGCGCTGCGAGCTGCGTCTGATGCTCCGGGCATGCCAGCGAATCCGCACACGATGGCGTGAAATTGCTGCACCTGCTGAGCGAGTGCAATTCCCGTAGCTCTATTTCGGGGTTAAAGGGACGTGTTCAGCAAAATGCAACAATTCGCTGCCAGTTTGAATCTATGTCATTTGCCCGGCGCCTCGTGAGCCTTTGCCTGACGCTTGCCTTTGCAAGCTATGGCCTCATTGCGGCTGCCCCGGCGCATGCGCACGATCATCACGACGCTACTGGCTACGCCATCCATGCCGTCGCTCTGGATGCAGGCCATGATGATCATGATGAACCCCACGGCCAGGACCACGACGAAGCCCTCGATCATCACGACGACGACCTCGGCAACGACACCGCGCCCGCCGAACACGGCGGCATGCATGTTCATGCGGTCGCTTCCTTCACCACCGTCAGCGGGTCTTCGGCAATTCCGGAACTGATCTCCACGGCGATTGTGAACCGGTCCGAACAATCCATTGTTCGCGTCTCTGGCCACTTTGCGCCGCTCAAGAAGCCCCCCCGCACCTTCCTCTGATCCAGACAACGCGTCCGCGTTTCGCGGGCACCGACGGTTTGCGACTGAGGAGTTTTCCGTGTCATCTCATCACTATGCAGCCCTTGTGGGGGCTGCGTGCGCAGCTTGCCTCGCATCGGGGCAGGTAGCGTACGGGCAGGCTGCTGCCGACGGCCCGCAGATCAGCCTGGCCGACGCATTTGCGCGGTCGCTGGGCGAGACGCCTGTCGTCCGGGCCAGCGAAGCTGCCCGTGAAGCGGCAGACGCTGGCGTTCGTCAGGCGGATCGCGGCATCAACCCCTCGATCGATTTCCTGCTCGAGAACGCTCTCGGCACGGGCCTGTACCAGGGTATCGACCGCACGGAAGCGACGCTCACTTTCAACCAGACACTTGAATGGGGAGGAGATCGTGAAGCGAGAACGCAGCTTGCCGTGCGCCAAGGGAACAGCATCCGCGCTCTCGGCGATGTTGCCCGCCAGGATCTGCTCTTTGATGTAGAAGTTGCCTACGTCGATGTTCAGCGCGCACAGGCTGACCTTCAGGTCGCCGAAGAACGTCTGGCGCTGGCGCGTGAGGTCGCAGCTACAGTTCAACGGCGAGTCGAGGCTGCGCGCGATCCGCTGCTGGCTTCTTCCCGATCGAATACCCTGGTGGCGGACGCCGAGATTGCCGTTGAAAATGCGCGGCTGGCAGACGCCGCCGCCCGCGGTCATCTCGCCACATACTGGGGCGGGGCGAGCAATTTCCAGGTTGATATGTCGACGTTCGACACCGTGTCTGGGCTCTTCGTGGACAGCGCATCGCTTGCCCCTGAAATTGCCGTCGCGCGAGCAGCGCAGCAGGAGGCCGAGGCCCGCATTGCCGTAGAGCGTGCGCGGTCGACACTCGACCCCACGGTTTCAGCGGGTCTCCGGTATTTCAGGGACGGAAGCGAGGCAGCGTTCGTCGTAGGCTTCTCAATTCCTCTGGGCGTCAACGATGACAACAGCGGGGCGGTGGCGAGGGCTTCAGCCGAAAGCTCCCGCGCCCGTCTCGAAGGTGAGGTGCTCCAGCGGAACATCGAAAGGCAGGCCGCGTCGGCGAGGTCTCAGATGAACATCGCGGCCCGGGAGATTGTCGCCATCGATGAGCGCCTGATTCCGGCGGCCGAAGAAGCGGTTGAGCGTGCTCGCGAAGGATACAATCAGGGCGGCTTTTCGTACCTGGATGTGCTGGATGCGCAGCGCGTCCTGTCGACTGCCCGGCTCCAGCGCATCTCCGCCCTTGATTCCTATCATCGCGCCCGCACGGCGCTCAAACGCTTGCTCGGTGGCTATGCTGCCGGCGCGGTCCAATGAG
>JAUYSA010000058.1 GCA_030696545.1 Hyphomonadaceae bacterium | reverse complement strand
GAGCAGCACCAGCGTATTACCCGTACCCAGCGAGCGGAGATTGATCGACGCCGTATCCCCACGCGCGGAGTTCACGCCCCCCACGCTGTTGGCGACGCTCGCGCTGCCGAACGACACATCGCCCAGCTGCGGGATGGAGCGGAAAAGGTCATCGCCCGATGTCGCCGCGATGGCGTCCAGCTCTTCCTCTCCGATGACTGTTACAGGCAAGGATTCGGTCGGCTGGGCGCCCACGATCTGCGAGCCCACCACCACGACAACGTCACGGCCTTCCTCAGGCGGCTCGCCCGCGGGCAAGGCTTCCTGCGCGAAGGCAGTTCCCGCAAAGGCCAGCGCCGTTGACGCCAGCAGCAGGACGCGAATGCTTGATGACCGGATGCGCGATCCGGTTCCCGTGTAAGACATGACGCTCCCCTCGTCCGTGGGCGTCCTGCGGGGTGATGCCCCGGTCGGCAGCCACGTCCCGGACATCCTCCCCGGGGCGACCTTCTGTCAACCAGATTCCCTTTTGCGGACAGCGCATCCCCATGCCCGCCGCCGCTGCGGCACGTCCTGCGACGAAAAAGACGGCAAACTGCTCAGCCTCACGGCTAATTGAACCTTTGTTTTCAGACGTTTGTCCCCTGCGCGTTGACCGAATTTCAAGCCCCGTTGTCTATGGTCCCGCTGAACAGGTTCAGGCATCTGCTGTACATTCGCACGTGAGACGTGCCGCGCACGACGCGGAACGGTCATGATCTGGGGCTACGCCGCGTCGGCTGGCCGCAGACGGATAACCCGGCAAGGCGCGTATCAGGACCAGGCCGTGGCGAGCCAAGGATGGCCGTTGGGGCAGCGGACGTGTAGTGTGACGGTGGAGTTTCGACTGATGGTGCTGTCAAAGCCCAAACTGGTAGCGGGAGCGGTTGCGGTCGCCATTCTGGCGGTTGGCGGTATCGCCTTCGTGACGATGAGCGGCTCCGGCGACCCCAAAACCGAAACGGCGGGCGCTCCCGGCGGTCAACGTGGCCCCGGTGGTCCGGGTGGACCCGGTGGTGGTCGCGGCGGCCCCGCAACGCAGGTCAGCGCCGTTGAATCCCTGCCGCGCACCTTCACGGTCAAAGTTGAAGCCCTCGGCACGCTGGAACCCCGCGAACGCGTCGTCCTGACGGCGAACGCAGCAGACCGCGTGACAGGCGTACATTTCGAGGACGGCCAGCGCGTCACCAAGGGCAAGGTCCTTATGACGATGGTGAACGAGGAAGAGAACGCCCAGCTCGCCTCTGCCCGCGCCACCGAAGCCAACGCGAAACTGGTGTTCGAGCGCAACCAGCGTCTCGCCGAAAACGACGCAATCGCCCAACTCGAACTCGAACGCACCCGGTCAGCCTATGAAGCGGCCACCGCGAACGTCGGCGCCATCCAGGCTCGCCTGCGCGATCGCGTGCTTCTGGCTCCCTTCTCCGGCGTTCTCGGCTTCCGCCAGGTTTCGACCGGCGCGTACGTCTCGCCCGGTCAGGCCGTCGCCACCCTGATTGACGACACGCAGATGCGTCTCGAGTTCGGCGTGCCGTCCATCTTCGTCAGCGACCTCAAGCCCGGCCTCGAAATCTCGGCTACTACCAAGGATATTCCGGGCCGCGTCTTCACCGGCAAGCTCACTTCGATCGACAACGCGATCGACGCCAGCACCCTCGCCGTGAAGGTGCGCGCCACCCTGCCGAACGAAGAAGGCGTCCTGCGCGCCGGCACATCGATGTCGGTCACGCTGATGTCCAAGCCGCGCACGTCGCTGTCCATCCCGGAAATCTCGGTCATCGCCGAAGGCTCCAAGACGTTCGTTTATGTGGTCGACCGCACCCGCCAGCCGGCGACTGCGGAAAAGACCGAAGTAACCCTCGGCACGCGCGAGCGTGGCACCGTCGAAGTCGTCTCCGGTCTCAAGTCCGGCGACCTCGTGGTCACGGACGGCGTGCTGAAAGTGCGCCCGGGCGGCGCGGTCCGCGTGACCGGCGCCACTCCGGCGGGCGAAGGCGGCGCTCCCAAGATCGCAGCCAGCGACGGACCGTCGGATAAAGCCGGCCTCAGGCAATAGCGCAGGAGCGCTCGTCCCATGCTTCTGTCAGATGTCTCAATCAAACGGCCGGTGTTCGCATCGGTCATCGGCCTGTTGCTGATCGCAATCGGCGCGGTTTCCTTCACGCGGCTTTCGCTGCGTGAATATCCCGATATCGACCCTCCCATCGTTTCGGTTCGCACCACCTATCAGGGCGCGTCTGCCAACGTCGTCGAGACCCGCATCACCGAAGTGATCGAGGACCGGATCTCCGGCGTTGAGGGCATCCGCTTCATCAACTCGTCCAGCCAGGACGGGCAATCCAATATCGCGATCGAATTCGACATTTCGCGCGACATGGATAGCGCCGCCAATGACGTGCGCGACCGCGTGGGCGGCATCCTGCGGATGCTTCCGGAAGAGGCTGATCCGCCAGACGTCCAGAAAGCCGACGCATCGGAAGAGATCGTTCTCTGGCTCCAGTTGCAGAGCGACAAGCGCACCGCGCTCGAACTCACCGACTATGTTGAACGTTACCTCATCGACCGTTTCTCCTCGATCGACGGCGTCGCCCGCGTCCAGATCGGCGGCCAGCGTACGCCCGCAATGCGCGTCTGGCTCGATCGCCGCGCCATCGCCGCGCGTGGCCTAACCGTCGGCGATATCGAGCGCGCCGTCCGCACCGAGAACGTCGAAACGCCCGCCGGTTCACTGACCTCGCAGGATCTTATCTTCACGGCTCGTATCGACCGTCCCTTCCGAACGCCCGAGGAATTTGCACAACTCGTCGTCGCCAAGGGCGATGACGGCGTTGTTGTCCGTCTGGGCGATGTCGGCCGCGTCGAATTCGGCGCCGAAGAAGACCGTTCCATCTTCCGCGGCAATGGCCGCGACACGGTCGGCATCGGCATCGTCAAGCAATCAACGGCCAACGTGGTTGAAGTGTCCAGAGTGGCGCGCGAACGCGCAACCGAAGTGGGCGCCACCCTTCCCGAAGACATGACACTCCAGGTCAACTTCGACGGCTCGGTGTTCGTCAACGCTGCCATCAACGAGGTGTTCATCACCCTCACCATTGCCGTGGCGCTGGTCGTCGGCGTGATCTTCGTGTTCCTCGGATCGTTCCGCGCCACCCTGATTCCGGCCGTCACCGTCCCGATCTCGCTGATCGCCTCGTTCACCGTGCTCATGGCGCTCGGCCTGTCGATCAACATGCTGACGCTGCTAGCGCTCGTCATGGCCATCGGCCTCGTGGTCGACGACGCCATCGTCGTGCTTGAGAACATCCACCGCCGCATGGAAGAGGAACATGAAACGCCTCTCGTCGCTGCTTTCAGGGGCACGCGCCAGGTCGGCTTCGCCGTCGTCGCGACCACCCTCGTCCTCATCGCCGTGTTCGTTCCGATCACCTTCATGCAGGGCCAGATGGGCCGCCTGTTTTCGGAGTTCGCGATCGCGATCGCCGCCGCCATCGCCTTCTCGATGCTGGTTGCGCTGACGATCTCGCCGATGATGGCGTCCAAGCTGCTGAAGCCGCACGCCAAGGACGGCAAGACCGCCGCCTTCCCGGCCTTCGTCGACCGCCAGTTCGCTCGCATGCGCGGCGCCTATGGCCGCGTCTATGACGCAACCGTGCGCCGCCCGATCGCCATCACGGTGGCTTTCTTCGCCATCCTTGCCGGCAGCGTAACGCTGTTCACCGTCATCCCCGGCGAATACACGCCGCAGGAAGATCGCGGCTCGTTCCAGATCATGATCGCGGGGCCCGAAGGCGCGTCCTTCGAATACATGCAGCCCTTCATCGAGCAGATCGAAAACCGCCTCCTGCCGATGATCAACCAGGGCGAGATCGACCGCATTTCTGTCCGCGCGCCCGGCGGCTTCGGCCCCGGCAGCGGCGGTTTCAACTCAGGCTCGATTCAGGTCGTGCTCACCGAGTGGGGGCATCGCCGCAACGGCTTCGACGTGATCAACGACATCAACCGCCAGCTGTCCGACATTCCGGGCGTGCGCGCCTTCGCCAACATGTCCTCGGCCTTCGGCCGCGGCTCGGGCAAGCCCATCCAGTTCGTGCTCAAGGGACCGTCCTACGAAACGCTCGTGGAATGGCGCGATACCTTCCTCGAGGCGCTCAACAAGGACAATCCCGGCATAAGCCAGATCGACTGGGACTACAAGGAAACGCAACAGCAGGTCCGCGTGAACGTCGATTACGCGCGCGCCTCTGATCTCGGCGTCACCGTCCAGGAAATCGGCTCCACTCTGCAGACCATGCTCGGCTCCAAGCGGATCGGCACATTCGTGCAAAACGGCGAAGAGCGTTACGTGATCTTCGAGGGCGAGCGTACCGAACAGTCGACGCCTTCGGATATGGAAAACATCTATGTCCGCGCCGCCCGCACGGGCGAGCTGATCCCGCTGTCCAACCTCGTCTCCATCGAACAGACGGCCGACTCGCGCCGCCTGAATCGCTACAACCGCGTCCGCGCCATCACCATCGACGCCACGCTTGATCCGGGCGTCTCGCTCGGCGTCGCGCTCGACAAGATGGAATCCATCGCGCGCGCCGTCCTGCCAGAAGAAGCCAGCATCGACTACAAGGGCCAGTCGCTCGACTACAAGCGCGCCGGCTCGTCGATCCTGTTTGTGTTCGCCTTCGGCATCCTGGTCGTCTTCCTGGTGCTCGCGGCGCAGTTCGAAAGCTGGATCCACCCGTTCGTCATCATGCTCTGCGTGCCCGCCACCGTCGGCGGCGGCCTGCTCGGCATCTGGCTCACCGGCAACACGCTGAACATCTACACGCAGATCGGCCTGATCATGCTTGTGGGTCTGGCGGCCAAGAACGGCATTCTCATCGTCGAGTTCGCCAACCAGCTTCGCGACAAGGGCATGGAGTTCAACGCGGCCCTTAGGGAAGCAGCGCTCACCCGCTTCCGCCCGATCGTGATGACCTCGCTCACCGCCATCGCCGGCGCCGTCCCGCTGATCTTCGGCCATGGCGCAGGCGCCGAAACGCGCTCCGCCATCGGCGTGGTGATCCTGTTCGGCGTGTCGACCGCGATGCTGGTCACGCTGGTCCTCGTGCCCGCCGCCTACGCGCTTCTCGCACGCCGCACGGGCTCCCCGCGCGATGTGGAACGCAAGCTGGCGCTGGAAGAACGCGAAGCCGAAGCGGCAGTCCTGCACCCGGCGGAATAGCGGCAGAGTCGGATCGTCTGAGGTGGAATCGCTATGGCGTTCCGCCGAAGACGTGAATCCGACTCTCCAGTAAAAAAGCTAAAGTGCGCCGCCGTATCGAAGCTTCCACTGAAGCTGATCGTACTTTAGCCGCGCATTTCGCTGGGGCTCTTTCCCGTCCACCGCTTGAACGCCCGCGAGAACGCCGCCGGGTCCGAGAACCCGACGAGATACGCCGTCTCGTTCACCGACGCCTTGCGCCCGCTCAGATAGCTGAGCGCCAGTCGATGGCGCAGGTCGTCCAGCACCTTCTCGAACGTCACGTCCTCCGCCTTCAACCGCCTGAACAGCGTCTGCCGGCTCACGCCCATCTTCGCTGCCAGCGTATCCATGCTGACATCGCCAGTGTGCAGCATCGGCATCAGCAGGCTCTCCACCTTCCCGCGCGTGCTTTTCGAATTCTCCAGCTCCGTCACCAGAGCCTCAGCCTTCTCGCTCAGCACGCCAAACACGTAGTGCGGCTGCAACGCTACTTTGTGCGACTGCAACGAGGCATCCGTCCGCATCGCATTCCACCGCGCATCGAACACCACCGGACATCCGAACACGCGGACATACTCCGCCGCATAAGCCGGCGCGGGATGCGTGACATGCACCTCCAGCGCAAACGGCCGCGGCAGGAACCGCCGCAGCCCACAGATCTGCCGCGCAAACGTCACCTCAGTCAGCTCGTGAAACGCGTTGGGATCAGCCCGCGTATCCACCAGCCAGAGCTGGCCATCCTCCAGCACATGCTTGAACCGGCTCTCCCCGGCCTCGGTCTCCACTTCCACGGCCAGCTTTCCGAAGCGGTTCATCTGCACGAACGCCTCGCGCATGTCGGCTGATGCATTCATGATCAGCCCCGCGATCGACACCTCGGAAAGATCGACCTCTTCCCCATAGTGCAGCGCAATCGCCGCATCGCCCGAGAGCTCCTGCGCCGCCCGCATCAGCGCAATATAGTTCGCCATCGGCACGCGCTTGTCCTGATCGTCCAGATCAGCCGCCGCGATCCCCGCCCGCGCCAGCAACGCATCGGCATCCGCGCCCTTGGCAATCGCAAACCTCGCCAGCCCGCGCGCCAGCCCCGCCCCTACCGTCAGCTCAGTCATACGCGATGCTTCCAAAACCCGGCGCTGCAACCTGCGATCATGCTTTTGAGATCAGCAGTCACGTGCGCGCCCCCGAAAAACAACAACCGTTCATAGCGCATTCAAGCCGCACCGCTGATGAATGGGACATAACAATAACAGGGGACAAACCCATGTATCGCCTCCTCCTCCCGATCTCGCTCTTCCTCCTCGCCACGCCCCTCGCCGCCGCCCAGCCCTCGCAACCGCCGCCCGCCGAGCCGCCGCCGGCCTACACGCCCACCTCGTTGGCCGCCGAACCCGGCCTGCCCCGCGCACCATCCGGCCATCCGGATTTCCAGAGCGTCGTCTGGGCCACCAACTTCTTCCCCGTCTTCGAATCCAGCCCGATGCTGAAGACGCTCGTCGTCTCGGAAGCGGAAGGGAAATCCTTCGTCGATACGATGGTGGGCGGGATCATGAAGAACCCCGTCTTCAACATAGATCCCGAAGGCCACATCATCATCGGCGGCACGGATGGCCTGCCGCTGGTGCGCGGCGAACGCCGCTCGCGCCTCATCGTCCTCCCCGCCGACGGCAAGGTTCCGCTCACGCCGGAAGCCCGCAAGATCGTCTCCGCGTCGTCAGACGAGATGGACGACTACGAACAGCGCCCCAGCGGTGAGCGCTGCCTCGTACTCAGCGGCTCATCGCCCTCCCACGCCACCATCTCGTACAACCGCGTGCAATTCATACAGACGCCAGATCACATCGTCATCCACGGCGAGAACGGCGATGAAGCCCGCATCATCCCCTTCGCGGCCAACCACGCGCTGACCGGCCCCACTTCCTGGTATGGCGACTCGATCGCCCGCTGGGACGGCGACACGCTCGTCGTCGAAACCATCCGCCAGCCGCAGGCCGAAGCGGTGCGCGGCCTGTTCCAGAAATTCCTCGTCAGCGCCGATGCGAAAGTCATCGAACGCTTCACGCGCCTGGCGAAAGACGAACTGCTCTACCAGTTCACCGTCGAGGACCCGAAAGCCTACACTGCCCCCTGGCTCGCGGAGTATTCGTACCACGCCTCCACCACCGGCATGTTCCCCTCACCCTGCCACGAGCACAACTACTCGCTCCCCAACATCCTGCTGGGCCAGCGCATGGCGGATCTGCGGGGCGTGAAGAAGGATTGAGCGTACGCCCCTCGTCCTTCGACGGCCGGCCCTTCGGGCCTGCTCAGGATGAGGGGCTAAAACGTCTGACACCTATGTAGCCTCATCCTGAGCAGCACGCGGAGCGTGCGTCCGTCGAAGGACGAGGGCGTGCTCACAGACCTATCCAAACACCGCTCCAACACTCGACCACGTCAACACGAGCCCGGAGACAAACAACAACCCAAGCACGATCCGCCTGAACGCCTTCTGGTCCAGCCGCCTGAACACCAGCGCCCCCAGCAACACCGGCATAACCAGCGCCGGCGTGATGATCGCAAACATCCACAGCGTCTCGCCATTGATCCGATCGCCCGCGATCAGATAGCCGGTCAGCGTCGCGACATGCATGCAGATGTTGAACACCTGCATCACGCCGCGCTGCGTGTCCTTGTCCCAGCCGCGCACCGTACACCACAGCTGTGGTATCGCGCCCGCAAAGCCGCCGATCCCGCCGAACACGCCGCCCATCCATCCCGCCGCGCCATTCGCCCACGCCCCGCCCCATCGCACCGCCCATGTCGACGGCGCAAGGAACATCGCGGGGCAGTAAAGCAGCAGGAAAAACCCGAGCCCCAGCTTGAACCCGGCAGGATCAAGCACGCCCAGCAGGAAAATCCCCAGCGGCACGCCCAGCAATCCGCCGACCACAAACGGCGCCAGCCGCTTCAGGTCCGTGCCCTTCCACGTCAGCGGCATCGCCACCAGCTGCCCGACCAGCGACCCAAACACCGCCATCGGCGCCGCTAGCTGCGGATCAACCGCCCACGTCCACACGGAAAGCGCGGCCAGCGAAAACGCAAACCCCGACAGCCCCTGGACAAAGCCAGCAAGCACCGCGCCGCCAATCACGATAAGCAGATACTGATCCATGCGGCCCGCTTAGCAGCATCGCCGCAAAGTTCCCAGCATCCCGCCAGAGCGTCACGCCCGCGCGGTCGGCCGCGCCGAAACCTCGGCCCACCACCGCGCAACATTCGCCAGCTCCGCTGGCACGGGCACGCCGGTGTTCTTGCCTAGCAGAACCGCGCACTGCGCCGTGATATCCGCCATGGAATAACGATCCGACGCGATAAACCGGCGCGTCGCGAGCTCCGCATCCAGCCACCCCAGCGTCTTCAATACCCGCGACCGCGCATAAGCGCCGCATTCCGGAACCTGCTCGATCCGCCCGGCGAAGAACGGAGACAGATGCTCGAACTGGGCGCTCATCGGTTGCGCAAACTCGAACTCGACCCGCCTGTTCCACATCTCGATCACAGCGCGTTCGGCAGGCGAAGACCCGAAAAGATCCGGCGCAGGATGCAGCTCTTCAATGTAGCGGCAGATCGCGATCGATTCAGAAATGCAGGTTCCGTCGTCCAGCTCGAGAACCGGCAGCTTCCCCAGCGGATTCATGCGCAGGAATTCAGGCGTTCCATTCTCGCCCTTCATCATGTCGATATCGACCGTCGGAATCGTGACGCCCTTCTCCGCCAGGAAAATGCGCACACGCCTGGGGTTCATCCCCGCCTTCAGATTGTAGAGTTTCATCACCCGCCCTCCGCAATGCCGCCTTCGGTCAGGAAGATTTCCTTACCGGCAGTCCCCGAACCATCGTCAGGAATTCGAGATGCGTTCCGGCGCGCCGGTGCTCCGACAACGCCTGATAATCAGCGTCCGCATACCAGCGTCGGGCATGATCCTCGGACGGGAAGCTGAAGATGATCACGCGTCCCGGCCGCGGCGCCTCGCCTTCGAATGTGTGCGGAGCGTCGTCATAGGTGACGAAATCTCCGTCGTAGCGCTTCAGTAGGGGAAAAAACCCCTTCTCATAGGCCCTGTAAGCGACCGCATCTTTCACGACCAGATTTGCGATCAGATAGACAACTTGCTCGGTCATGCCGCTTCCCCTGCTTCGATTGCCTTGAGCCAGACAGCGACTGACCTGCCGATGTCGTCAGCGGAATCTTCCTGGATGAAATGCACGCCTTTGACCGTCACCTCGGTCTGATTGGGCCACGACCTGCAGAACTCGCGCTGCGCGCCGACAAGGATCGATCCGGGCTCGGCGTTTATGAACAGCTTGGGAAGCGGGCTGTCCTTCAGCCAGTCGGCATACTGCTCCACCAGCGCCACGATGTTCGCCGGCTCTCCCGCGACCGGAATCTGCCGAGGCCAGTTCAGCGTCGGCTGACGATCCTCCTCGCGCAGGAACGGCGCGCGATAGTGCGCCATCTCCTCCTCGCTGAGCTTACGGATGATCGAGCCGGGCAGCACCGCCTCGATGAAGATGTTCCGCTTGAGGATCAGATCCTCGCCCTTTGCGGACCGGAACCCCTGAAAGATGCCCCGCGCTTTTTCCGGCCACTCGTCCCAGGAGAGCAGCGGCCTGACGATGCCTTCCATGTAGGCGATCGCTCGCACGCGATCCTGATGCCTGTACGCCCAATGGAAACCCAGCGCGCTTCCCCAGTCATGCAGTACGAGCGTCACGTTCGACGTAACGCCCAGCGCATCGAGCATGTCGCTCAGATAGTCATACGCAACCTCGAAGCTGTACCGCCCCGGCCCATCCGAAGCAGGCAGCTTATCCGAGTCGCCATGACCAATCAGGTCGGGGGCGATCACGCGTCCGCTTTGCGCGAGGTACGGAATCACATCGCGCCAGAGATAGCTGGATGTCGGATTGCCATGCAGCAGCACGATCGGCGCACCGCTCCCCGCCTCCAGATAGGCAAGTCGCTTTCCCCTCACCTCGCAGAACTTCTGCATGAACGCCCCGTTCCCCGTCATGCTGCGGCGCTCCCTATAAGGCGAAAGGCGGTATCGATCCGTTCAAGCTGCTGACGGCGCGGCACGTTCCGGCGGCTGGAGACGCGCAGACCTTCATTGAGCGTCATCAGGAATGCGGCCAGCTCAGCAGAACGCGCCTTCGGAAAGCCACTCTCCAGAAGGCACGCCTCGAACTCCGCCTGCAAGGAGTGCAGATGTGCGCTGGCGCGTGCGCTCAACGCGTCATCAACGCCCGCAAGCTCGATCACGGTGTTGACCAGCATGCACCCATTGCTGCTGTGCCGATCATCGGCGCGCAGGAAGTTCCGCTCGAGAAACCGCCGCAACGCATCAAGCGGCGCCAACCGCGCGCGGCCCCGCGCCAGCATCTCGTGCGTCCGCTCCGCAAACAGGTCGAGGCATTCAACAAACAGGCTGCGCTTGTCGCGGAACGCCAAGTAAAAACTGCCGCGCGATATGCCCATCTCTTCAAGTAGGTCAGGCAGTGAAGACGCCAGATAGCCCTTGCGCCAGAACAGCACCATCGCGCTCTCGCGCGCCGCCTGCGTATCGAACTCGATCGGCCTTGCCATACTGCATTATAGACCGATCAGTTTATAATGGCAACGCCGCGTTCAATTAGGCAATGCTGATCACCCTATCTCCGCTCCTCCCGGCGGAAGCCGGGACCCAGAGCGGCATGAGCTGACATCGCCACTCGCAGCCCTGGATCCCGGCTTCCGCCGGGAGGAGCGGAGACAGGGCCAGGCTCAAACAAAAAGGGCGGCTCCCACTGGAGCCGCCCTTCCCGTTTCCTCAGATCGCAGACGCTACTTCTTCAGCGCGTCATAGATCCATGTGCGGTTCTTGCGCTGGTACTCGCTCAGCAGCGCACGGTCCTGGATCATGAACACCATGAACAGGTCGTTCTTGGGATCATACCACCATTCCGTGCCCGCAATGCCGTTCCACGAGAACGTGCCGTTGGCGGGGCGCTGCTTCGTGTCGTCGATCACCAGCGACATGCCGAGGCCGTAGCCCATGCCCGCGCCCGGGAAGAACAGGCCCTTGCCGCGCACGTCCGCCGTCGTCTGGTCAACCAGCATCAGCTTCAGCGTTTCCGGCTTCAGGATCTGCACGCCCTGATACGTGCCGTCATTGGCCAGCATCAGCACGAAGCGCAGATAGTCTTCCACCGTCGACGACAGGCCGCCGCCGCCCGACATGAACGGATGAACTTCCGTGTAGTCGTAATACAGCGGGTCTTCCTTCTTCGACTGCGCAAAGCGCGCAGATTTCTCTTTCGGCTGGAAGAACGCCGTATCGGTCATGCCCAGCGGGCCCGTGATGCGCGCCTTGATCGCATCGCCCAGCGACTGGCCCGTGACCTTCTCGATCACGCCGGAGAACGAGATGGCGCAGGGCCACGGCCATCCCATCACCGGCCG
>JAUYSA010000045.1 GCA_030696545.1 Hyphomonadaceae bacterium | reverse complement strand
CTCTCGCTGCGCAACGTGGAGGATCTCCTCCATGAGCGCGGCATCGACATCTGCCACGAGACGGTGAGGCTCTGGTGGGCCCGGTTTGGGCCGATGTTCGCCGCCGAGATCCGCAAGAAGCGCGTCGATCGGATGCGGGAGCACACCCACTGGCGATGGCACCTCGACGAGGTCTACGTGAAGATCAACGGTGAGATGCACTACCTCTGGCGGGCGGTGGATCACGAGGGGGAAGTGCTGGAATGGCATTGTCAAGGCAAACGCCTTTGATAAGATTTGACACCTCCTGGCGGTTTTTCGAAGGCTGATTTTCACGTACCGCGCCCGATGCGCGCCTCCTTTGTCGCCCAAAGATTCGGGAGACGGAGATAGGACAGCCGGGCTGCCACTTTTGCGCTGACAACGCCGGCCCGGCTGCTGTCGGCCGCCGGCGAGGGGCTGGCGGACCATTTTGAAGAACAGGGCATAAAGGCCAGCTGGCGCCTCTGAATCTCGACGGCCGAGCAGCGCCAGACCTGCCGCACCACAGGAAGTGGGAGTCTGCCTCCCGACGGCACCATCCTGCGCGCTGTGCAACGATCACGGCGGAGGTGTGCGATGGCGACCTACCGCATCTATCAAATTACAGCTGACGGGCACGTCGGTGCGCCAGCGATCGTGTTTGAGTGCGCCACTGATGACGAAGCACTCTCAAGGCTGCGGCAGCACCCGCGGACGGCGACTTGGGAGCTATGGCAAGGCGCGCGCCTGGTGACCACGCAAGAGCCTGATCCAGCGACCGGGTCGTGACCCGTCGTGGCTATCAAGGCATCTTGGACGCGACTTTGTTGAAGGTCCCGGCGACCTTCGGCCCCAGCGTGGTCAGCGCGGCAACCAGAACCAATGCGATGAGGCCCGCGATAAGGCCATACTCGATCGCGGTGGCCCCGGTTTCGTCTCTAGCAAACCGAACAACGAACTTAGACATCTTCCCTCAAACTTCAGTGAGCGTTTTCTAAGCCGCAACTTGCTCGATTGAGGTCGAAAAAAGATTAAGGTTCCCCACGCCTTGCACTAAGTGAAGCTTGGTCGCTGAGGTGTCCGATAATTGGGTGTTATCGGATACCATTGGTGCCCCTCGGAAAGCGCTCCCTCCGGTGATTGTTCGCCGATCAGATGGACATCTGTCGCGCACGGGACGACCATCCGCAGGATAAAGCAGGAGGGCCGCCATGGCCGTCTTTCCAAGTTCGAGCGCCGATCTCGAAGTCTTCCGCGTCACCGACACCACACGCACAATCGATGGCGGTTCTGGGTCCGACATTCTCGACGCTGGTGATCTGCAGCTCCGGTGGCAATCTCTTTGGAACACCCCGGAAAGTTCCGGCGCAACCTTTCAGGCCATTGACCCGATAACCGGACGGTCTTGGTCCCTCGATGTTCGCAACATCGAGGCGGTCGTCGGCTCACCACACAGCGACAAGATTTGCGCCAACGCCCAGATGACCTCGCTTTTAGGCGAGGGCGGCGATGACGTGCTGGTCGCTGCGATGGACTCTCCCCTCCCGACCTTCATGCGAGGCGGCGAGGGCGCTGACTCCATCGCTGGAGGAGAGGTCTTCGACGACATCAATGGCAATCAGGGTGACGACACCCTCAATGGCTTCGAGGACGGCGACTGGGTGGCCGGAGGGCAAGGGGATGACTTCCTCTTTGGGGACAGCGGCCGGGATGTCGTCTACGGCAACCTAGGCGATGACACGTGCGAGGGCGGCGCCGACGGCGACATCGTTCGCGGCGGTCAGGGCAACGATTCAGTCGTCGGCGGCGGCGGCGATGATTGGCTGGCGGGTGACCGCGGCAGCGATACGATTGCCGGTGGCGCTGGCGCAGACGTATTCAACAGCTTCGCCGGTGCTGGATTGGACTTGATCACCGACTTCAATGGAGCCGAAGGCGACCGCGTCGCACTGTGGGTAGGCGCGAGCTTCTCCGTAAGGCAGCTGGGCCTAGACACCATCGTAGACCTCGGAGGCGGAGACCTGGTGGTGCTGGTCGGCCAGCAGCTATCGTCGTTCAATGAAGGCTGGATCGTCACGAACTGAGTGCAAAGAGCGACTCGGCCGCGCACAAACACATCAAGCCGGCGCGGTGGCACGATCGTTGCCGTGCGCTAGCCTGCCCTGATGTGCGGTCTTTCGACACCAGCCACCTGAATTGGCGTGACATCCACGAGCAGCTTTCGAGCTTCGGCATCGTGCAAACGCCGCCCCTAAACCTCGAGCCCAACGCCGACGTGCGGCCTACGACTCCGCAGCTCACCGCGCGCTGGGGTGCAGATGGCTGGACGGCCCTAGTGGGGCCTTTTGCTATCCGGCCGCCCACGGCGTAGCCTCAAGCATGATTGGTGAAACCGAGCTGGAGATGGTTCAGCGCCACGTCCGCGAGGGCGCGGCGCACGTCATTCGCCAAACGGAATTGGTGGCTAAGTTGGAACTGGATGGCCATGACGCCACCGCCGCTCAATCCTTGCTCTCGACGTTCGAGGAAATGCAAGCCGAGCACCTCGCTCACTTGGATCGCATCCGTGGGCGCGTCGAAATTCAAACTGAGACACCACCGATCGACGGAACATTTTCAGACGATACGCGATTTGCAAAATAGGTCCGCGCGCCCCCCGGGCGGGCCACCTCCAGTCGATAGTTGAGCCCCCGGCGCCCCGACGCCGGGGGTTTTCATCTGCGCCACTGGGCAGAGGCTTCAAGCTGCTAGATCGCTCAACTTCAGACTGGCTAGGATGCGGCAGCTCAGGCCAGCGGCCAGTCCAAGGGCTTCCGCGCGGCGGTCAGCGTCGGTACTGGCGTCACGCGCCACTGAGCGGAGGCGGCGCATAGTGTCGACATACCGCCTGACTGGCTCAAGCGTGTCTGCAGCGAGGGCCGCCTTCGCGTGCTCGAACGCTGCTTCATCATCAGCGACCACTGGCCTCTCCCGATCCCTTCGACGCTGGGCCACTTCGGCACACACAAGCGTCTAACACGCGACAGCCCGCACATTCCGCGCCTCGCTTTCAGCGACGGAGCGAGTGGGCTCGCCGATACGTTGGTCTTAAAAACCGCTCGAAACCATCTGAGCCCTAGTGTGGTTCACAGGGCATGGCAGACACGTCTCAGCGCGCTCGGAACCTCGCGAAAACCGGTCGCTTCGCCAACTGGTCGTTCATCGCAGCACAGCTTCGACAGGAGGGCGTCGAGGACGCCTCGAAGGCTCTCGCGTCGATCGATCTGCGGCGCGAGCTGGACAGAGTTTGTCGCGAGGCCCGCAGGGTAACGCCGAGCTAGTTCGGGCAGCTACTCACAGCAACTAGCCGCCCCCGGGCGACCCATCGTCTTGGTCACCGGATTGGTCTGTCGGCGGTTCGGACTGATGCTGAGCTGCGAGCGCTCTCAATTGGCGCGCCATCTCAGTAAGTCGCTGCTTGTCGGGTCCGAAGCTCACCACAGCGGCTGCCTCCTCGGCTTGCTCCGCCTGTTTAATGTAGTCTTTTGGGTCCATCGCCGGACAACCCTCAACCGCCTCATAAGGTCCGGCCGAGAGACTTGAATGAAGCGCATTCATAGTCACAAGCGCTTGAAATCGTGAACAATGGGCGCGGTTCGATTCTACGGCTCAGCTGTCTTACCTTCATGCATCGTTTGGTACGGCTGCATCAGCAGCTGAGAGCAAGGCTTTACGCTCCCGCCCCAACGCACGGAGGGAACGATGGCCTTGTACAGCTTCTACCTCCGCGCCAGCGAAGGAGTGGCGCCAAGTTTCGTGGCCTTAGACTATCGTTCGAAGCCCTTGTCGCGCCCAAAGCCCTGGAGATGCTCCAGGACCATCGTACCTGCGAGTATGTCGAAGTCTGCGAGGGTGGGCGGCTAGTGCTCACCCAGCGTCGAACAGCCCACTGCGGCAAAGGCTGTGCCCGAAAGCGTCAGTTCGACTAGAAAAGCCGAACGCCGCCCTGCGTCCGATCAACAGCCCGAGGGTTGAGCGGCATCCCGTAGGGTCGGCTCGCTGCTTCACGCTGGGCGCCCGAAGACGATGTAGGCCAGCGCCAGCACCGCCAGGATTACGGCCAGCGCCAACCAGGGCTTTAGTTTGAACTCCGGTTTCATGGGCGGCGGTACACCCTCAAGCCGGTGTTGCAGGATAGTGGCCGCGAGCGTTCGCTCCCGTTCAGGACGCGTGAGATTGGCCACCAGCGCCTGCAACTCGCGGTCCGATAGCATGATAAGCCTGGCCAAGGTTACTGGATCTGGGTCTTCCACGTCCGCACAACTCCAATCGAAGGAAGTGTGCAACGCGCGTCGAGGCCGAGGTGCTCCGCGCGAGTCTGATCGCCATCGACAACTCAGAATATGATCCGGCAAATTAATTCGGCAGGCGCAATGACTGACCCGGATAGATCTTGTCCGGATCGCTCAACATGGGTCGGTTCGCTTCGAATATTTCATGATAGCGCTTCGCGTCCCCATAAGTCTGCTTAGCGATCTTCGAGAGAGTGTCGCCCGACTTGACCACGTAGAATCTAGGCTGAGCT
>JAUYSA010000036.1 GCA_030696545.1 Hyphomonadaceae bacterium | reverse complement strand
TTTGAGTTCAATGTTGCCGGAAGCGCAGATCCTCGCCAGATCCCCTGTGTAATAAACCGGCCCGCGCTTACTGCCATTACCTTCCGCGAAATTAACTCGAGCCGCATCGTCCGATCCCAAATAACCTTCGGACACACAATTTCCTTGGATCGCGAGCTCCCCGACCACGCCAAAATCGACAGCATCGCGCCGGTCGTTCACGACGCTAAGCGCCGTCTCACCCAATGCAGTACCAACCGGAACGCTCTGGCACCCGCTCGCTTCTAACTCGTCAGCAGTACCTACGGACGTTCCCACGCGATACATTGCGGCTCCGATTGTAGTCTCCGTTGGCCCGTAGTGGTTAAAGACTGCGCATCCCGGTGCGCGCTCTTCGAGCCGACGTAGAAGGTCAAGCCCAAAGGGTTCCCCGCCAACAACAAGCAACTTTTTCGGAAACACGTCTCCGCCCACATCCAACAACGCCCTAAGGTGCGTCGGAACAATCTTCAGTGCATCCACCTCATGGTTCTGGATGTATTCGCCCAGTCGTTGCGGATCCTGAATAGCGTCTCGCGGAACGAGGTGAAGTTCCCCCCCGAACAACAATGAGGGAAATACCATCGTATTACCCAAGTCGGCGGATAAGGTCGTCACCGAGGCCATGCGTAGCCCCGAAAGGGCACTATGCCCGCCCACTCTTTGAGCGAAGGCATCGCAATACTCGAGCAAGCTGTCATCTCGAACCGGCACCGCCTTCGGCACGCCAGTGGAACCCGATGTTCCCATAATGTACGCGAGCGCGGATGGCCCCCCTTCAGACAAGTGTGCCCCGGCATGCGAGGCCGTGCTCGCACCGCCGCGGAACGGGGAACCTGACAATATTTCGTCGCGAGAAACTATGTTCAGGTAGCTCCCGATAGTTTCTTGAGATGAAACGACCAGCCGAGCCCCCCCGGCGGTAAGCAACACTTGTTGCCACGTAACAGGAATGTCGGAGTCCATCGGAAGATAGGCACAGTCCGAGAACAAGATGCCCAGGATTATGATTAGCGCTTCCGCGGAGCGGTCAGTCTCAATTCCGATCGTGGAACCAGCAGACACATTCTGCGACCGAAGCGTAGCCGCAACCATATGGGCACGATCTCTCAGGTCGTTTCCCGAAAGTAGCGTTCTGCCCGCGACCAATGCCGACCCTGCACCACGAGCCTTAAGTGCCTCGTCGATCCGTTTGGCCAACACGCGCTTCATCGGACACTTTCATTCTGTAGGCCGCGACCATACTGCCGTCCTATCCGATCAATCTGGCGGGGGCCTGACGCGCCTCGCATCCGGCAATTTGGCTGCCTCATGACAATCTCATCCAAGTGCGAACCGGCGGCGCCAGGAGTTGGCGCTTACGATATTTAGACTGCCCGGTAGCGTCCTACACTGTCAACCGGCGAGCTAGATTTTCGGCTCATGCACTTGAACTTGTGCGCCCGGATAAACCGCCGGAGGCCACGGCTCTCAGTCGATCGAGTAGCGGCCACCCAGGCATTTGCGCTGCTGCATTGCCTCCGCGCGATACAATGGGCGGACACTTGCTTGCGTGACTGCATTGTGGGAACAATTCCTGACTTACCGGTCTTGGTCCGCGAGACGGGCTTAACGCTAAGACTAGTCGCTTGCATGGCTCCCGCTCCATGCTGGTCAAGGGCTTACAGCGGGTGAGGAAGGCAGGCTCGAAATGAGCGGAGAACTTGAAAGACGCGGATCAGCCGCACTCCGGATCCGAAGTGCGGCGCTTGATCAACTGCGTGCTCACATTGGCTCTTCAACCAGGGCTCATCCTATGAATGCGCCTTCCCAGCCCGGATCCGGCACGCAAACCTCCCCGTATTTACGGTCTATGGCGAAGGTAGCTATTGAGTATGACGCGATGGGCGGAAAACTTCCCTACCGCAACCTTTCGATTTCAATGATGCTTCGAGGTGCGCTTGATGTGTCCGCTTTGACCATCGGCCTGCAGGAGATCGTCCGCCGCCAAGAATGTTTTCGCATGCACTTCCAACTAGATGGCAACGAAATTTTGTCCCTCGTAGAGGAATGGAAGGAAACGGCTATCGAGGTGATTGACTTAACGCACGAACCCCCCTCCGCAAGTTTAGCGTCTGCTCGGGCGGATACCCTTAGGCGCCGAGAGATTCCATTCACGCCGTCCGCAGGGCCCCTATATAGGTTCATCCTCTATAAGGTCGAAGGCGGAGTTTATCTCTTCAGTGCCATCGTAGACCACCTAATTTTCGACGGATGGTCGCTCGGCATTTTTCTTGAGAAGTTGTCTGAGTACTACAATTCTGCGCTTGCGGGCGTTGTTCTACATTCGAAAGATACCTCTTTACAATACAGCGATGCTGCATTGTGGTCTAGCCAACGGCTTTTCAATGGTGAAATGAGCAGTGACTTAGCATACTGGCGCACTCAGTTGAACGGCGTCACGTCGAACGGTATCTTTCGTAAGTCGGATACGGGACTAGCATTAGCTGCAATGCCTGGCGAGAATGATATGGTGCCTGAAAGGCGCTGGATCAAATTCTCCGAAGCGGGTAGTCGTGAAATCGTAGATTCGAGCCGCAAAAGCAATTCGTCACTATTCGTTGTTCTTTTAGCCAGCTTTGCAGCAGTTCTGGCATGTCGGTGTGATACGGATGAAGTTGTAGTTGTCACGGACGTCGCAAATCGAACGAACCCGGACTTCCTCGGTATTATGGGAAAACTCACGAATGGTGCCGTTCTCCGCTTGAATGTAAGGGCGAGCGCGACCTTCGCGGACCTATTGAGCCATGCTAGCGCTGTGACGATGCTTGCGCTCGCTCATCAGGAATTACCATTCGAGCACGCTACGGAAATCTGTCTAAACCAGGGCGCGGCATTCGACACCGTTTTTGGACTTCAGAATTTTCCCGTCGGCAAATTCCCGTTTTCTAACGTCGACGCTGAGATTATCGATATCGACTTCGGGTTTGGGTTTACGGACCTGAACATCATGTTTTGCGAGGGGGAGAAGACTCTGGGCGCTTTGGTATATCTGAATAGCGCAAAATCGAATTTCGGCTACGTGGAGTCGTTGCTCAAACAAATGGAGCTAATTGCGCGGGCAGGGATAAAGTCTCCGCAATCGACTGTCTCGCAGCTCCTCGAAGCGACTTCCACGTAGCTTGTCATGTTTGATCAGGCCCAGCTCGCGAGCAAATTCCGGTTATTTAAGGAGGATCAAGGTATGGGATCATCGCTCTCTGACATTCATGCGCCACTTGATCTTTGGGCTGGGAACCCGGCTGGGGTTAGCGGTGCGCCGCGGCTGCACCGCGAGGCGTTTGGCTTGATCGCTGCCTATCAGGCACCCCGTAGTGAAATGGAAGAAGCGCTAGCGTTGATCTGGTCATCGATCCTTAATATCGATCAGGTCGGCGTCCATGATGGACTATTCGAACTCGGAGGGAATTCCCTGCTGGCGCTGCAGCTTGTTAGTGAGGTGAATAAGGCAATCGGCATCACAGTATTTTCGGAGGAGCTGTTTGCCTCGTTTACCGTGGCGAACCACGCAGCAATGGCTGAGGAGGCTCTGCAAGACTTCGTCAACAGCCTGTCCGACGCTGAAATCGAGCGACTTTTGGAGATCCCGGTGAACGTACGCTGAGATTCCACTGAACACGGTCTGGCACGGCGTTAAGGGAGACATCGCCCACGGAGCTGGCTGGTCGCTTCAGCGGCGCTTCCATTAGTATCTTTGGACTGTTCTCGATGTGGCCGGAGTTGGCTCACCGGTTTAGGAATTTCGTCCCCCGCTGGAAAGGCGTACGGCGACTACTGCTGCGGGCTGGATCAGCGCTCGTGCGATTTGATTTTGAGCTATCCCAACCTCTTTTTGGTGCACTCTATCACCAAAGGCATGCGATCAGTGGCGCCTGCGCTCCCCTTCTGGCGCGTGTTGCGGCAAATGTCCGGCCGATCTAGAAAATCGGGCTACATTGCATCGTCAGCCTATAGACTTAGATCGGAATTTGCCGAAGTGTAGCGACGGCCAGAGCGGCACCCGCGCTAGACACTATGTCTGCCTCGCGTTCGTGGCGGCCTGGTTGGCTCGGCTTGAATATCCGACGGCGAGTCACTTGAACCCTAGCTGGGAGGCCACCATGAAAGTGTTCCCGTAAAGCGAACTTGAGAAATGTGTCTGAGACAACCTGGGATTTTCTCGGTTTGAGCTATCTCTGTTGGTTCTCTGGCACTGGAGGGGCGGCGTAGCTGTCCCTCCACACTTAAGACGGCGGCTTCGCCCTCGGGCCTTAGAGACCAGCACATCTATACTGACCCTCCCTCGTTTCAGTGGACACCCATGCTAGCTTTTCGGAGCTGGAGAGGAGTGTCTGATGAGCGTTACCCGTCGGGTGTTTCCCGAGGCCTTCAAGCGCGAGGCGGTTGATCGTGTGGCCACGAGCGGCCTGTCGGCCGGGGCTGTGGCCCGTGAGCTGGGGCTGCACGAGACGGTGCTTCGACGATGAATGATGCAGTTCGGGGCGCAGGCGACGGGGACGCCGCGGCGCCCAACACGCAGGCGGTGGCCCCGTCGCCGTCTGATCTGGCTGCGGAGAACGCCCAGCTCCGACGTCAGAACGACCGGCTTCGGATGGAGCGCGACATCCAAAAAAAGCCGCGCTCATCTTCGGAGCGACTTCCCGATGAAGTTCGGGTTCGTCGATGAGCATCGCCAGGTCTGGCCGGTTCGGCTGATGTGCGCGGTCCTGGGGCTGTCGGCCAGCGGCTATTACGCCTGGCAGGGCAGGCCTGAGAGCCCGCGGGCTGCGGCCAACCGGGCGCTGCTGGACGACATCCGCCTATTCCGTACCGAGAGCAGCGGGACCTACGGCGAACCGCGCGTCCACGCTGTCCTTCGCGGTCATGGACGCCGCATCGGACGCTGTCGGGTCGAGCGGCTGATGCGCCGCGCGGGCCTGCGGGGCCTGGCGGCCTTGCCGCGCCGGACCCGGACGACCGACAGCCGCCATGGCTATCCGATCGCGCCCAACAGGCTCGGACGGAACTTCACCGCCCGGGCCCCGAACCAGATCTGGCTCGCCGACCTGACCTACATCCCCACCGGCGAAGGCTGGTTGTACCTGGCCGCCATCCTGGACATGCACACCCGCAATATCGTCGGCTAGTCCATGCGCCAGACCCTGCACACCGAGATCGCTCTGGAGGCGTTGAACATGGCTGTCGAACGCCAGCGACCGTCGTCGGGGCTGATCCACCGTACCCATCCGGTGAGCACCGCGGCGAGGCTTGCATCTAGAGGGGATGGAGGATGCCGTCGGTTTCGATCAGCTTCAGAGCTTGGGCCAGTGATTTGCTGCGGTGCAGGCAGTGCCAGGCGCCGGTGTGCCGATGCCACTGAATGTTGAAGCGGTCGCGGCTGAGCCAATCCAAGCGGACGAATGGGGCGTCGAATTCTTCGCCCAGGTTGTCTGGAAACCCTGATCGATAGCGCTGGATGAAGCGATAGCGGCTGCCGTGCCACTTGCCCTGGATATCAACGGGGTAGTTGAATTGAGTGGGGCGCACGGCGGGTAGGAATCTCGGCTTCAGCACGTCGTCGATGAACCGCTGACAGGCGGCGGTGATGAGCGCCTTCTCGGATTCCGAGGGGCCAGCCATCAAGCAGCCATGTCCTTGGACGGGGATGGCGGCCGCCAGTTCCAGGGCAGGAGTTCGTCGAGCTGCTGGGCGGGGTGCTCGGCGATGCGGGCGAGGACATCGGCGAGCCAGGCCTGGGGATCGATGTCGTTCATCTTGGCGGTGACGATGAGACTGTACATGACCGCGGCGCGCTGACCGCCGCGATCGGAGCCTGCGAACAGCCAGGCCTTTCGGCCGAGCGCAATGCCGCGCAGGGCCCGCTCGGCAGCGTTGTTGCTGAGGCAGACGCGGCCATCGTCGAGGAAGCGGGTGAAGGATGGCCAGCGGCGGAGCATGTAGTTGATGGCCTTGGCCAGGTCGTGGCCCCGGGTGAGCTTCTCTCGGGTCTCATGCAGCCAGGCCTTGAGCTCCACGACAAGGGGCGTGCTCTGGAACTGCCTGACCGTCTGCCGCTCGGCGGGAGAGAGGCCGAGGATCTCCCGCTCGATCGCGAAGATGGCGTCGATGCGCAGAACCGCTTCCAGAGCCAAGGGGTAGACGGCCTTCGGCTTCTCGCCCCTGGCCTTCTTGTGGGCGGCGGCCTCGATATCGGCGAGCTCGAAGAACTTGCGTCGGGCGTGCGCCCAACAGCCGGCTTCCAGGACCGGCCCTGCTGGACGGCCGGGCTTGTAGAGATCGCCATAGCCGCCATAGGCGTCGGCCTGCAGGACGCCGGTCCAGGCGCCAAGGTGAGCTTGCGGGTGCTCGCCCCGCCGGTCGCGCGAGTAGTAGAACACCGCCGCCGGCGGCGCGGGCCCGGCGAAGGGCTTGTCGTCACGGACATAGACCCACAATCGACCGGTGTCGGTCTTGCCCTTGGCCAGGACCGGAACCGTGGTGTCGTCGCCATGTAATCGCTGGGCGGCCAGGACATGGGCCTCGATCCGCCGGAACAGCGGCAGTAGCACCGCGGCGCAGGCGCCGACCTGGTCGGCCAGGGTGGAAAGGCTGAGCGGTACGCCCTCCTTGGCGTAGCGCTCGGCCTGGCGGTTTAGCGGCTGATGCTGCCCGAACTTCTCAAACAGGATCATGGCCAGCAGGCTGGGCCCGGCCCAGCCGCGGGCGATGACATGGAAGGGCGCCGGGGCCTGACTGATCGCCTCGCAGTCCCGGCAGGTGAACTTCTCGCGGACGTGGGCGATCACCTTCCACTGCCGGGGGATCACCTCCAGCGTCTCGGTGACGTCCTCGCCCAGCTTGGCCAGACGCGTCCCGCCGCAGGCGGCGCAGGCGCAGGGGCCGGGAACGATGACCCGCTCGCGCGGCAGGTGCTCGGGGAACGGCTTCCTGGTCGGGCGCTTGCGCTCGAAGGCCGCGACCTTGGTGGTCCTGGCGGCGGCGATCTCCGCGGCCAGCTCGTCCTCGCTGGCCGAGGCCTCCAACTCCTCGAGCTGCAACTCCAGCTGATCCAGGATCCGATCCGTCCGCTCCGAGGAGGGACCGAAGCGCTCCCGGCGGAGCTTGGCGATCTGAAGCTTCAGATGGGCGATCAGCGCCTGGTGGTCGGAGACCTTGGCCTTGGCCTCAGCGGCCTGCGCTTGGGCGACGCCGAGCTCGACATGGGCCACGGCGAGCTCCGCCTCGGCCAGGTCAGCCCGCGCCCGCGTCGCCAGAAGCGCCGCCTTGAGCGCTTCGACGTCATCCGGCAGGGCCTCCAGAGCGGTGTCCATATGGCGATGGAATCACAAATCTGGCGGCTTGTGGCGCCCCAAAATGCAGGCCCCAGCAAGAAAATGAGGGCCTATCCGGCGCTGGCCGGACGCCAGGTGTGCTGGGGGTTACGCCAGTC
>JAUYSA010000008.1 GCA_030696545.1 Hyphomonadaceae bacterium | reverse complement strand
CGCGCTGCTCGACCGGCTGACGCATCACTGCGACATCCTCGAGACCGGCAATGAAAGCTGGCGGTTCAAGAACCGCGCCTGAGGCTTCAGCAAACCATCGTCATCGGCTGCGCCGTCGCACCGCCTACGGCGCCGCGACGCCGCAGCCGATGCGCTCCAATACGAGCGTCAGGCGGGGTCCCTTTTGCAATCCTATACGGGGTCCCGTTCCGGCGCCGTTTGACACGCTTGGCCCGTCGAGCGATCCACCAGCGTCATGACGCAGTTCATGTTGCGGATCG
The DNA here is from genome assembly GCA_030696545.1 of Hyphomonadaceae bacterium. Taxonomy (GTDB): domain Bacteria; phylum Pseudomonadota; class Alphaproteobacteria; order Caulobacterales; family Hyphomonadaceae; genus UBA7672. The sequence continues at coordinate 12,342 of JAUYSA010000008.1, read as the reverse complement.
CCATGCGGCTTTCCTTGGTGCGGTCCGTGTTCTGGCCGAAGTAGGTTTCGTCCGACTACACGATGGACGCCTTGCCATCGGGTCCACCGCCGCCGCCAAGCAGCGAGCCGTCAGACTTCATCGCCTCACGGATACGGTGCGACAGGAACCACGCCGACTTGAGTGAGACGCCAAGCGTGCGGCCAAACTGCTGGGTGCTGAAGCCCTTCTTGCTCGCCGCCATCAGGTGGATGGCTTGTAGCCAGATGTTCAGCGGGATGTGCGAGGACTCAAACACCGTCCCGACCTTCACGGTGAAGGGCTTACGGCACGCGTAGCACTTGTAGGTGCCGATGCGGGTGGACTGGCCGCCCATCAACGAGATGCGCTCAGTGCCCTTGCAGCGCGGGCAGACAGGGCCGTTCGGCCAGAGGCGAGCCTCTACCCAATCGTAGGCCGCCTGCTCGTCGTGGAAGTGTTTAGCTGACAGGACCGAGGACATGACCGAAACTCCAATGCCCTCAATCTAGAGGGTCGGAGTGGGTACGTCAAGTATAATAAGTCAAGTCCACTTGACAGCCCGCAGGCCTGCGCCTATCTGTAAAGCGTACTTTACAGGAGAGGTCCATGGCTGAAGTTACTTTCAGAGAAGCAAACAAGCGTTATCGGCGGGCTTTCATCCCGGTGATGGCGTTTTACACGGTCGCGGTTTTTGGCGGGTCGTACCTGCTGAAGCAGTTCGAGACGCCGCCGATGTGGCTGTCGGCGATTGTTGCGCTGGTCATGGCGGCGCCGATTGGCGGCGTGCTGTGGCTGATGTGGCGGCTTGCGCGCGAGACCGATGAGTTCACCCGCCAGCAGCAGATGGCGTCAATGGCCGGCGGCGGCATGGTGACGGTGTTCTTCAGCGTCGTGTGGGGCTTCCTCGAGCTTTATGAGGTGCTGCCGCCACTGTGGACGTTCCTGGTCGGGCCGATTTTCTTCCTGAGCTATGGCCTGATCTACTGCTTCGGCATGAAGCGCGGAAATGGCCCGGGCTTCGACAAATGATCAACACGTTGCGTGAGCTTCGCGCTGAGCGGGGCTGGAGCCAGGGCGATCTTGCAGATGCGCTCGGTGTCTCCCGCCAGTCGATCAATGCGCTTGAGACGGGGAAGTTCGATCCATCGCTGCCGCTGGCCTTTCGTATCGCGAGGCTGTTCGGGAAGGGGATCGAGGACATTTTCGACGACGGACTGGGTCACATGAAGAAGGCTGCCGAGTGATGCGTGGATTGCCAATGCGTGGATTGATTGCTGGTCTTGCAGTGATGCTGCTTGTGGCGCCGGCCGTGGCGCAGACGCGGTTCGTTGCGACCGTGACGGGCGAGGGGCCGGATGTCGTGTTGATACCGGGTCTCGCGTCATCGGACGATGTCTGGGACGCAACGGTGAAGCAACTGTCGCCGACGCATCGTGTGCATACGCTGCAGGTGAAGGGATTTGCCGGTGAGCCGGCGGGGCCGAACGCGGAAGGGCCTTTCCTTGCGCCGCTGGTCGAGGAGGTCGCGGCATATGCTGCGAAGCTCGGCAAGCCGGCGATCGTGGGTCATTCGCTTGGCGGGCTGACTGCCATTGAAGTGGCGGCGAAGCATCCCGAAGCGGTGGGGCGGGTGATGATTGTCGATGCGCTGCCGTTCTATGCGCTGATCTTCATGCCGACAGCGACTGCGGAGAGCGTGAAGCCGCAGGCGGAGATGATGCGCGCGCAGATGGCGGCGCAAAGCCAGGAGCAATTCGTGGCCGGGCAGGATCAGGTGATGGGAATGCTGGTGAAGACGGAAGCTGCGCGCGTGGGGCCAAAAGCCTGGTCTGCTGCGTCCGATCGCAAGGTTGTCGCCAATGCGATGTACGAGGACATGATCGAGGACGCGCGGCCATTGCTGCCGCAGATCACGGCGCCGACGACGGTGGTTTACGCCTACGATGCGCAGATGGGGCGTCCGCCTGCTTTCGTGGATGCGATGTATGCGACGGCCTATTCCGGCCTGAAGGATGTGAAGCTGAAGCGCGTCGATGGCGGGTTTCATTTCATCATGCTCGATCAACCGGCGGCCTTTGCGGCGGAAGTCGCGGAATTCCTGAAATAGCGAAACATCGCTCTTGCCGTTCAAGCTCCGTTCAGGTGCGATACTGAATAGTATCACAGCTGGACGGGTGGAGGCTGTGATGGACGCATCGAGACGGGCGGTGTTGGCGGGCGTTGGAGCGGCGGCGTTTGCCGGATGTGCGCAAGCGCAGGGGCTGCGCGCGCGAAACAAGCCGGCGCCGGTGGCGGGGCCTTATGGTCCGGCGGCGGAATACGCGGCGGCGCGGCGGGGCGTTTCGCTGCTGGTGATGCAGGACGGGAAAATCCTGTTCGAGAATTATCCCAATGTCGGCGCCCCCGATAAAGGCTGGGAGCTGGCCAGCGGGACCAAGAGCTTCACGGGAATCATGGCGGCGCTCGCCTCGGCGGATGGGCTGCTGGATATCGACGAGCCGGCGGCGAAAACGCTGACGGAATGGAAGTCGGATGCGCGGGCGAAGATAACGATCCGCCATCTTCTGACGCTGACATCCGGGTTGCAGGGCGCGGGCGAAGTGGCGCGGCCGCCGACCTATCTCGATGCGATCACGGCGAAGGCTGTGATGCAGCCGGGCGCGAAGTTCGTGTACGGACCGACGAATTTCCAGTGCTTCGGCGAGATCATGAAGCGCAAGCTGAAGGCTGCGGGAAAGCCGGAAGATCCGGTGGCTTGGCTGCAGGTCCGGCTGTTCGACGGGTTGGGCATCAGGCCGAAGGACTGGAAGCGCAGCGCGGACGGCAATCCGCTCCTGCCGCAGGGCGCGCATTTCAATGCGCGCGACTGGGCGAAGTTTGGCCAGTGGGTGATGGATGGCGCCAAGGGCGCCGATCCCAAGGTTTACTCCACAATGTTCGACGCTACGCAGGCGAACCCCGGCTATGGGCTTTCATGGTGGCTGCTGCGGCCCGGGCTGATCGGGCCGAGCCCGCGATCGGGCATTGATGGCGATGCGATCGGGGATGCGGCTCAGGGCGAGGACATCGTGATGGCGGCAGGCGCGGGCGATCAGCGCCTGTATCTGCTGCGCAAGCGCAAGCTGGTGATCGCCCGGCAGGCCAACGAAATCCTGCGGGCCATGGCGCCTGGGCAGACCAAATGGCGGGACGATGAATTTTTGCGTCTGCTACCTTTGTGACTCTTTCGTCATCTGAAGTCCGCGCGTAGGCTAACGCTGTTCGAGCGTGGTGTTACGTGTGACGGCAACTCTCCTTCTTCTCGTTTGCCTTGGATCGCCTGCGGTGTTCGCGGCGGCCGTGTGGCTGACGCGCGCCGGGCCGAAGCGGGCTTCAGCGGCGCTGGCCGGCGGGGTCGTGGCGGCGTTGCTGAATATCGGCTGGGATGCGCTGGCCGGGCGGATGGACTGGTGGGCGTATCAGGCCAGCGGCGATCAGCTGGCGACGCTGGCGCTGTCGATTTCCGTGGCGTTCGTGTTTGGCGCGGCGGCTGGGCTGGTGGGCTGGCGCATGATGCGCGCGATGGGCTGGTCGGGGGTTGCGACCTTCTTCGCGGGCTATGTCGGGCTGGGGATGCTGCGCGATCATTTGCTGGCGACAAACACCGCGCTGTTTGCTTTTGGGCCGGGGCCGATGCCGCAGGTGATGGGGGGCGTGGGTTATCTGTCGCTCGCCATGGCTGTGCAGGTGGTCATGCTGGTCATGGCGGGGCCGCCGCGGCGAGACTCGCTGCGGGCCAGCTAGGCGCGTCGCAGCGCGGCAGCTTCACGCGCCAATGCGCCGATCTCGTCCCACTTCTTCGCGTCGATCAGCTTCTTCGGCGTCAACCAGCCGCCGCCGACGCAGGCGACGTTGGAGCGCGTGAGATAATCGCGCGCGAGATCCAGCGTGATACCGCCGGTGGGGCAGAAGCGGACGTGGCCGAAGGGGCCTTTCAACGCATCCAGCATGGCGCGTCCGCCGGCCTGTTCGGCGGGGAAGAATTTGAAGTGGGTGAGGCCCAGGTCGAGACCGGCCATCAGCTCTGTTGCGGTGGCGATGCCGGGCAGGATGGGGACGCCGGCCTTCTGTGTCTCTGCCACGACGGATGCAGAGAGGCCGGGGGTGACGATGAAGCGGGCATTGCTGTCGAGCGCGCGTTGCAGATCCTTGGTGTTGAGCACAGTGCCGGCGCCTGCGATTGCGCCTTTTACCTGGCTCATGGCGGCGATGCACTCTGCGGCGGCGGGGGTGCGCAGGGTGACTTCGAGGACGGGGAGGCCGGCTGCGACGAGGGCTTCGGCGAGAGGCGCTGCATCTTCGACGCGTTCGATCGTGATCACGGGGATCACGGGCTGGATGGCCATCAGCTCATCGACAGTCATACCGGGGACGGTCATGTCAGGTTTCCTGCGTAGGCGCTGAATATGCCGCCGCCGATTTCAGCATCGCCTGCTACGGCGCGGAAGGGTGCGAAGAGTTCGCGGCCCCAGCCGTGCGCGGCTGGCGGCACGGCGGCGCACGGGCGGCGGGCGAGTTCGGCGGGATCGACCATCAGGTTGAGCGTGCCGGCTTCGGCGTCGAGTACGATGCGGTCGCCATCCTGGATGCGGGCGAGGGCTGCGTCCTGATCCGCGCCGGGCGTGAGATGGATCGCGGCGGGCACGGCGCCGGATGCGCCGGACATGCGGCCGTCGGTTATCAGGGCGACGCGATGGCCGTGGTTCTGAAGGCTGGTAAGTGCGGGCGTGAGGGCGTGAAGTTCAGGCATGCCGTTGGCGCGCGGGCCCTGGAAGCGGACGACGACGCAGACATCGCGGTCGAGCTTGCCGGCCTTGAAGGCGGCGGTGAAGTCGGCTTGGGTTTCGAACACGGCGGCGGGCGCGTCGATGATGCGCCGGTCCTTGGGCACGGACGAGATCTTGATGATGCCGCGGCCGAGCGAGCCCTTGAGCAGGCGGATGCCGCCTTCAACTTCGAACGGCGAAGAGACGGAGCGAAGGATGGTCTCGTCGAGCGACGCTTCGGCGCCGGGGCGCCAGCGCAACGTTTCACCGTCGAGCCATGGCTCCTGCGTATAAGCTTCGAGGCCACGTCCTGCGACCGTGATCGTATCGGCGTGCAGCAGGCCGGCGTGCAGCAGTTCACGCGTGATGAACGCCATGCCGCCAGCGGCGTGGAAATTGTTCACGTCGGCTGAGCCGTTTGGATAGACGCGGGCCAGCAGCGGCGTGATGCCCGAAATGTCGGAGAAGTCGTCCCAGTCGACAATGATGCCGGCTGCCTGCGCCATGGCGGGAATATGCAGCGCGTGGTTGGTCGAGCCGCCGGTCGCCATCAGGCCAACGATCGCGTTGACGATGGATTTGGCATCGACCACATGGGCCATGATTCCTTCGCCTGACATCGCCAGTTCGATGCAACGCGCAGCGGCGGCGCGCACAAGCGCTTCGCGCAGCGGCGTGCCGGGATTGACGAAGGCCGTGCCGGGCAGGTGGAGGCCCATCAACTCCATCATCATCTGGTTGGAGTTGGCCGTGCCGTAGAAGGTGCAGGTGCCGGCGGTGTGATAGGAGGCGGCTTCTGCCTCGAGGAGTTGGTCACGCGTCACCTGGCCAAGCGCGAAGAGTTCGCGGACTTTGGCCTTCTCCTTGTTGTTGATGCCCGAGGGCATCGGGCCTGCCGGCGAAAAGATCACGGGCAGGTGGCCGAACGACAGGGCGCCAATCACGAGACCGGGCACGATCTTGTCACAGGTGCCGAGCATGAGGCCTGCGTCGAACGCATCGTGCGTCATCGCCACGGCAGTCGAGAGCGCGATCACATCGCGCGAGAACAGCGATAGTTCCATGCCGGGGCGGCCCTGCGTGACGCCATCGCACATGGCGGGGACGCCGCCCGCGACTTGCGCCGAAGCGCCGGCCTTGCGGGCCGCGTCCTTGATGAGATCCGGATAGTCCTTGAACGGCTGATGGGCGCTCAGCATGTCGTTGTAGCTGGTGACGATACCGATATTGGGCGCACGCCCGCGCATGGTGAGCTTGTCGCTGAGAGGCGAGGCGGCGAAGGCGTGGGCGAGGTTTCCGCAGGATAGATGAGAGCGTCCCGGCCCCTGCGTGCGTGCTTCGTCGATGCGGGCAAGATAGGCGCGCCGGGACTCGCGGCTGCGCTCCTCGATGCGTGCGGTGACTTCGGCGATTTTCGGGTGAAGCGCCATGGCGTGCCTCGTCGTTGGACTCAGTCACACATATCGGCCGGAAACGGCGTCAGGCCAACAGCCAGTCCAGAATCATTGAGCTGAGATCTGTTCCGTAGGCATGGCTGAGGTCGTCAATCTCCTGATATGTGACATTGGCTCCGGCGGCGGCGAAATAGCGTTGGGCCTCGCGCGCCATATCGACGGGGAACATCCAGTCGCGCTGGCCATGCAAGATGTGGATCGGCAACCGGCTCAATCGCTCCGAGCTGGCTGTCTGCACAAGCATCGGATGAAAGGCGGCGGCGACCGGGGCGAGATGGGTGAAGGGCGACGACGGCTCGAGCCCGGATGTGTAGGTGAACGTGCCGCCGTCGCTCATTCCGGTGAGAAGGATGCGGGTCGGATCGACCGTCCATCGCTGGCGGATGAATTCCAGAATGTGGGTGAGGTGGGGCGTGTCCTGATCCTCGCCCTGGATTGCCCATGTCTGACCGAGTGATGTCGGCGCCACGAGTATCGCGCCGCGCGTGCGGGCTGCGGCGAGCCAGCTCCAGATGAAGGCGCGTCCGCGTCCTGAACCGCCATGCAAGGCGAAGATGACCGGATGGGGTTTGTCCGGAGAATAGGTTTCCGGAATGTAGGTCCAGACCGACGTGCGCGCGTCTGGATCCTCGCCGAAGCACATCAGGCCGGTGTTCGGCGGCGGTGGTTGCTTCATGAAGTGCGCCTGCAACTCCTTGTCGGCACGGAGCGCGGGCTCGAGAAAGAAGCGGTTCACAGATGGGACGACGCCAGCTAGCGGGTAAAGCGCTTCGAGTGCGCGAGGAGCGTGGCGCAAGGCCTTGAATGCGCGTGTGATGTCTTCGGGAGGCGCGGCGGCTTCGCGCAAGCCATCCATTGCAGCGAGCGCGTGGTCGCTTGCCGTATCCAGCAAAGGGCGCAGGGCGGAGTAGGGGTCATCCCATTCTGGAAACGCACGCGCGGTCCGCAGGTCAGCATCAGGTTCGCCTGCGCGCGCGAGCTGGTGCGAATAGCCGATCGGGCTGAGGTGGCGCGTGATGAAGCCGAGCGCGTCGAGCGTACGCAGCAGCGATGCGGTGAGCTGTTCGACCTGTTCGAGTGTGGATGGGTTCATCGGGTTATGCTGTGTTCAGAAATGGTGTGATCGCGCACGCAACCTAGCACGGCCGCGCTGGTCAGCGGCAACTGCAGAAACCTGCACTCTGAATTCGCTGTTCAACCACGGGTCATGTGGCGGAGCCAATTCTGCTCGTGTCGCGCCGGCAAGAAAACAAGCGCGAATTGAAACGGAGTTCGCACTATGAAACGCATTCTTTCAGCCGCTGTCGCCGTCGCCATGCTGGCCGGTACTGTCGGCATCGCCGAAGCCCAGAGCCGCAACCGCGTGCAGGTCGATCAGCGTGGCTCGGGCCATGGCGTTGCCCTCTCGCAGAAGGGCGACCGCAACGGATCGGTGACTGTGCAGGGCGGTCGCGGCCACTACGCGCAGGGCGTGCAGAGCGGCTATAACAACTTCCTGCGCATGGACCAGTATGGCACGCGCAACCAGTCGATGACGGAGCAGCGCGGCGAAAGCAACCTTGCGGTCACAGCTCAGGATGGCCTGCGTCTGAAGGCTGATACGCGCCAGAACGGCTACAACAACGTCGCCGGTACGGCGCAGATGGGCACGGGCCACCGTGCGCTTACGGATCAGTCCGGCGCCAACAACGCCTCGGCGATCATCCAGACCGGCAACGGGCAGGATGTCGAGGTCCGCCAGCGCGGCGAAGGCAACATCTCGGTGGTCGTGCAGAGCGGCTACAACTAACGGCCCAACCAGCAGGTTCGGGGCGGCGGATCGCCGCCGCCCCGGATCGCTTCTGAAGGAGCAGGTTCCATGTCCAGACATCTGATCGCACTCACGGCCGTCATCGCCCTCGCGGGTTGTTCGGCTGGCATGACGGCGGAGGCGGTTCAGGAGGCATATGCGCCGCCTGAAGAAGATGCGGAGCTTGTCGTCCAGCTTGATGGCGCGCCGCCTGTTCTGGTTGCGGAAGCGCCGCAGACGGCGCGTCTGGCGCCGCCACCCGTTGTCGTGCGGCAGGCCGAAATCCTGTTCTGCGACATCGCCGTGGTGAAGACATCGCATGGCGTGCGGATCACGCCGGTTGTGCGCTCGGACCGTTCGCTGTCGGGCGAGTTTTCGATCGTGATCACCAAGAATGGCAAGGGCGGTTCGTCTGACATTTCGCAAGGCGGACCGTTCGATGCTGCGCGCGGCGTGAAGCAGGAGCTCGGTTCTTCCGAGATTTCGCTGGAGCGTGGCGCGAGCTTCCGGGCGGTGTTGAAGGTGCGTGCGGGCGGCCGTGAAGTCTGCCGCGATATTCGTTCGTAGAGTTTGTCTGTTCAGGAGCGCTTTCACATGAAACGCATCACACTCTCCCTCGCGACGCTTGCCCTGGTCACGACCATGGGCGCGGGGAGCGCGAACGCCCAAGGTCGCTACGATCGCTATGGCTATCATCCGCCGACGGTGGCGAAGGTTGATGTTCATCAGCAGGGCCGCAACAATGGCGCGGCAGTCTCGCAGAATGGCGCGAAGAATGCCGCCGGCATCAGACAGGACGGCGTCAGCAATACCGGACTCATAAACCAGACCGGCGCGGGCAATGACGCAACGATCAAGCAGCTTGGGCGCGGCAATGATGCCTCGATCACGCAGACAGGCAATAACAACGCTGCGTGCGTGGTGCAGATCGGCAAGAACCTCTCCACTGACGTCGTGCAGGAAGGCTCCAACCAGAATCGCGGCGTCGTCCAGACGAAGAAGGGGAGTTACGAAATCCCCGCGCACCTTTGTAATCTTGACCCGGGCAAGAAGGGCTACTGGCAGCGGTTGGGCTTCAAGGGATACTGACGCGAGCGTGTTCCTCGCCGCGAAATGAGATGTGGACGCCCCCGGTGTGCTGATGGAAGGTCGGCAAAAACGAGGGTGGAAAATGAATCGGTTTGGAATGATTGGGCTAGGTCTGGCGCTTTGCCTTGCGCCGACAGGGTGTGTGCAGTCGCCGCCGGTTGCGCCAGCGTCGGCTCCGATGGAGCTCACCATCTATCACCTCGAAGGGCGGCGGTCCGAGCGGATCGTCTGGCTGTGCGAGGAGTTGGGGCTGCCCTATACGCTGAAGTTTGCGCGCGGCGATCTCACTGCATCGATGAACGCCATTCGCGAGATTAGCCCGCTGATGCCTGTCGCGCCGACCGTGATCTATAACGGCGAGGTGCTGGTGGAGTCGGCGGCGATCATGCAGCTGATCCTGGATCGCAATGCTGGCCGGCAGTTGATCCCGCCAGTCGAGTCGCCGGATTATCCGGCTCACCTGCTGTGGATGCATTTCTCCGAGGGCACTCTGGCGGCGGATGTGATCGCGGATTATCGCACCGCACGCGCGACCACTGGCGTCAAGCCGACGGGCGAGGAGACGGATGGGCAGCGCGCGATGAGGTTCGCCGAGAACTTCCTTGCGACCCACGAATATTTCGGCGGCAAGGAATTTTCCGCCGCTGACATCATGATGTGGTTTCCGAGCGATTATGCCGATCGCATCAAGGTCGCGGACATGAGCCTCTATCCCAAGCTTGCTGCGTGGCAGGATCGCATGGAGGCGCGGCCCGCGTTCCAGCGCATGCTGAAAGTTGCGCGTCCGGATGGCCGGGTGGGAAGTTCGCCTGCGCTGAAGGACAGTTAAGCGCTTACGGCGCCCACAAGGCGTGGACGGGGACTTTTTTCTGCGCCAGCAATTCCTTGATAGGTGAGTTGCCGCGGCCGTCCTTGGCTTCGTTGAAGACGTTGAGTTTGTCCTGTCCCATGAACAGCAGGACGATGCGGCGCGAGGCTAGGATGCCTGGCACGGTCAGTGTCATGCGCTCGGGCGCGCCCGCAGCGCCGGGGGCGTGAATGCCGGCGAGTTTGCGCGTGCCGGCTGGATCGACGGCCGCACCGAAACCTTCCGCACCGGGGATCAGCGATGCGATGTGGCCGTCTGGCCCCATGCCGAGCAGGCAGATGTCGAACGGCATGATCGGCGCGATGCGCTTTTCAGCGGTGGCGGCGCCGCCGGATGCCTTGGCGTGATTGGTCTTGAGGGGAACAAAGGTGGCGACGGCGGCGCGGCGGCGCATCAGCGTGTCGCGGATCAGGAATTCGTTCGATGCCGGATCTTCCGGATGTACCCAGCGCTCGTCCGTCAGGGTGAGCGAGACCTTCTCCCAGTTGATCGGAACATTGGAGAGCGCGTCATAGAGCGGTCCGGGCGTTGTGCCGCCGGCGAGCGCCATGGAAGCCTTGCGGCGCTTCTTGATGATGTCCGCCAGCCTGTCGGCGAAATCCTGACAGGCGCCGGCGTAAAGACGCCTGCGATCAGGGAAGAAGGTTTCCTCGTGGGAGACGGTCGCGCTCATTCCTACCAGCCCGTTATTCGTACCAGCTATGGCCATTGCGTTCAGTCAGAGCGAAGGCGCCGGCCGGGCCCCAGCTTCCAGCCTGGTAGGGCATTGGCTTCATGCCAGTGCGCCCCCAGCCTTCGATGATGCGATCGATCCACACCCAGGCGGCTTCCGCCTCGTCGCGGCGAACGAAGAGTGTGGAGTTGTCCGAGATCGCTTCCAGCAGAAGCCGCTCATAGGCGATGCGGCGGCGCTTCTCGCCCTTGAAGGCGTCGAGCAGGGAGAGGTTCAGCGTCAGGGGCTGCAGCTCATATCCACCCTGCGTGAGCGAAGGCGTCTTGTTCATGATGGTCAGCGCGATCGATTCTTCTGGCTGCAGCGTGATGGTGAGCCGGTTGGCCATCAGGGGGCTGCCGTTGAAAATCGAGTGCGGCACGTCCCGGAACTGAATGACGATCTGCGAGGTGCGCGTCGGCAGGCGCTTGCCCGTACGCAGGTAGAAGGGCACGCCAGCCCAGCGCCAGTTGTCGACATGCGCGCAGAGGGCGACGAAGGTTTCCGTATCAGAAGGTTTGCCGCCTTCCTCTTCAACGTAGCTCGGAACGCTTTTCCCGTCCGTGACGCCGCGCGCATACTGGCCGCGCACCGTCTTCTCGCGCAGTTCGGAGTCTCGGATCGGACGCAGGGAGCGGAGGACTTTGACCTTCTCGCCGCGCACGGATTCAGGGCGCAGGTTCGATGGCGGCTCCATGGCGATCAGGCAAAGCAACTGCAGGATGTGGTTCTGCACCATGTCCCGTGTCGCGCCGTACTCGTCGTAATAGCCGAAGCGGCCTTCAACGCCGAGCGTCTCGGCGACGGTGATCTGGACATGGTCGATCGTGTGGCGGTTCCACAGCGGCTCGAACAGCGCGTTGCCGAAACGGAGCGCGATGAGGTTCTGGACCGTTTCCTTGCCGAGATAGTGGTCGATGCGGAAGGTGCGGTTCTCGCTGAAGTGCTCCGCGATGGCAGAGTTGATCTGCTCGCAGGTCGCCCAACTCTTGCCGATCGGCTTCTCGACGATGACGCGGTTCGGATCGTTGGTGAGGTTCTCGGCCGCCAGTCCCTTCACAATCGGAATGTAGAGGGCAGGCGAGGTCGACAGATAGAACAGCGCGCCGCCTTCTGTGCCTTCGAGGCGCTGTTTTAGCGTGGCGTAGCTTTTGGGGTCGGTGGCGTCGCCGGGGGCGTAAACCAGCCGCTTGGCGAAGGTGTCCCACGCTTCGGCCGAGAAGAATGCGCCGGCGCGTTCCCGTACCCAGCCTTCGACATCCTTGCGGAACTCGGCGTCGGTATGGTTCGACCTTGCCGCCCCAACGATCCGCAGCCGACTGGGCAAAAGCCCGTCAGCATCAAGGAAATAGAGCGACGGAAACAGCATCCGGCGGGCAAGATCACCCGTCGCGCCAAAAATGACGAAAGCCCCCGGATCAGACATTTCAGAACCTCAGAGCCTTGGCCCCCTTTGGGTCAAGCAGAATTGCGCGGTGGGCATATCAATACAACCTAACGATGAGACGATACGGCCTGTTTCGCCTTTCAACGCCCAGAATCACTTGCAACTTAGTCGCAAACGCGCCAATTTACGCGCCAGTGGTTGGGTTTTGCGATAAGGCTCTTTCGGGTGGCGGGTGTAG